>JAQVEB010000080.1 GCA_028698105.1 Petrimonas sp.
GATTTTCTGAAACCTCTCCAATGGGAACGTGTGCGGTTACCAGCGCCACGCGTAGCGTATCGGTGGGGAGGATCATCAGCGCTTTTTCGCCGTTTACGGCGAAGCGTTCCTGCAGGAATTCGGTATGTCCCGGAAAATGAAAGGTTTCGCTGTGAATGGCGTCCTTGTTTATCGGAAGGGTGACCAAAACGTCAATTTTGTTGTTTTTTAGATCGTTTGATGCGGAATCGAGCGCCATGTACGATGCTTCGCCTGCGGCTTCGGACGTAGTTCCCATATCAATCTTCACTTCGTCTCTCACGCAATTCACGAAGTTGATATGTGCCTCTTTTCCGTCATCGGCCCTGTTGATGAGGTTCAGTGACAACGGTTTGTAGTCGAGGACTTTCCTGTAATATGAGGCCGCCTTGGATGAGCCGTAAATAACGGGATTGAAGAGTTCGAGAAGACGTTCGTCTGAAAAGGCTTTCAATAATATTTCATATCCCACGCCGTTGATATCGCCGTGGGTAATTCCTACTTTTACTAATGCTGACATGCTATGTTGTTTTCTTTGTGTATCTTATTTCTTTTCCGCTGTTGTGTTCGGATCGAGTATTTTTATGGTGTAAAACGATGCTTCGAGGTTGCGGATAAGGTTTCGTTTTTTGCCTTCGGGGGCATACACGAAAACGGTAGCCACAATCACCTTGTTGGTGTTCGGATTGACGAACGCCTGTGAAACGAACGGGCCGCCCATCATATCGGTGGTCATTTCCCACAACCCGCGCAGTTCCGCACGGAAAATGCCGTCAACATCCATTTTCTTATAAAAAGGATCATACATTTTAGAGATAGCCATCTGCGAATTGTGCGCACCCTTGATGTGCTGACCCAAAACCCGGTTTTGAATGGCGATGAGCGAGTCTTTTTCAAAAACATTTTCATTCGTGTACGGGAATTGATAGATCACGATATCCTGCCGTCTTTCGCCCGCGTTGTTGGTTGCCCAATAAAAATCTTGTTCCGTTGTGATGGTGGGCAGGCCCTTGGGATAGAACATGGAGATGCCGAAGTTTTTTCTGATCTCGGCCTGAGGCGAGCTGGCGTCTTTTGTAAGCCATTCGGCGGTGCGTTCCAACTCCTTGTTTACGAGGTAATCAATTATTTTTTCTTTGTTCTGGATCACGTAATTTACGAATGTAAGCGTGTCCGGCGCTTTAATAGTCATAACAACCTGTCCGTAAGCATATTTATCGAGTTCGGATGATAGCTTGGGTGCGGAATAAATATTCGATATTTCGGGAATAACAACGTTGCGTGTCATTTTGAATGTGCTGGTGAAGTTTTCGGGTGTCACCTGCAGGATTCTGAAATTCGGCTCTGTTTGCGGCAGGCCGGCCACGGGAGAATTCAATACGTCGAACAAAGCTCTTCCGGCCATGCCGTCGTTCCAGTCGTTTTCTGCCATAACCACTAAAACTTCGTTTGCGGTTGACGATGCCGACAGAAAGCTGCCACCCCCGTCGCAGGAAGCAAACAACAACGAAATGCCGATGAGAGAAACAAAATAACTTACCTGTTTCATAATATGCTGTTTTAAGATGAATTTTTCCATTTTTGTATTTATTTTCTTAGACAAAAATACAACGATTTGATTGAAAACCAAATGCGAACCTCCTTATTTATGATTATTTTAGTAATTATACAGCCAAATAAATAGTTGATAAGACAATTCGGATTACGGGTTACGAGTTGCGGGTTCTTTGCTCTCCGCTGAGCATGCCGCAGGCGGCCGAAATATCTTCGCCGCGCGAAGTGCGAATGGTGCAGATAAAGCCTTTGGCGGTGAGAAAGTCGCGGAATTTAACCATGGTTTCATTGTGTGAAGGCTCGAGTTCGCTTCCGGGTATTTTGTGGAAGCGGATGAGGTTGATGCGGCAATCCAGTCCTGAAAGGAGTTTGGCAAGTTCGCGCGCATAAACGAGTGAATCGTTCACGGCGTTGAACATGATGTATTCGAATGATAGCCGTCGTTGCCGGCTCCAATCGTAATTGCGCAGCAAATCAATGACCTCTGCCGCAGGATATGTTTTTTCGATGGGCATAAGCGACCGGCGCTGCACCGACAGCGGGCTGTGCAGGCTCACGGCCAGGTGGCAGTTGCTTTCGTCCAGAAAACGTTTCAGTTTAGGCAGTACGCCAATGGTGGAGAGCGTGATGCGTTTGGGACTCCACGCCAGCGCGTAATCGGCCGTGAGAATTTCGATGGCTTTCATCACATTGTCGTAATTGTCGAGCGGTTCGCCCATGCCCATGAACACGATATTGGTGAGTTGTTCGGCATCGGGAACGGAATACACCTGATTCAGTATTTCATTAACCGTCAGGTTGCCGTTGAAACCCATTTTCCCTGTCAGACAAAAATCGCAGTTCATTTTGCAACCTACCTGTGAGGAAACGCACAGCGTAAGGCGGTCGTCTTCGGGAATGTTCACCGATTCAATGAATTGTACGTTTTGCGCAGCAAAAAGCATTTTTTGCGTGCCGTCGGCCGAAGTCTGGATGTTTTGGGGTTCGGTGCGGCCTACCTCGAATCGTTTTTTCAACACATCCCTGTTCCGCAAGGAAATATTGGTCATTTCGTCAATGGTTTTCACCCGCTTCACATACACCCAGTCGGCAATTTGTTTGGCGGTGAATTTGGGGAGGTTGAGCTCCAGAACGCTTTCGGTAATTTCGGCAAGCGTTAGGCCGAGGAGATATTTTGACGGAGTCATTGTTTTGTAATTCTGATTTGTTCCTTTAAATAAGTCTCAATTTCTTTGGTTGTTACGAGATATTTAGGCTCCAACAATTGAAAGTTTTTATCTTCTTCAATGCGTTCAGCATTTCCAAGAAATGAAAAGAGTGACTTTGATGAAACACGATGTTCTGCATGTTTCAAAGTGGCTTCGAATAATGATTTGATTTTTGAAGAATCATCAATTGCCTTAAAAATGCAATATATATCATAGTAATCGCGAAACGCGTTACGTCGTGTCAGCAACTCCATTTTCATCACCGCGATGGATTCTATATCGGCAATAAACAAGTTTTCTTGAATGTGAATTCTTCTGTTCAGCGGCGAACGTCGTTGGGATGCATAAAATGAAAATTTCACATTACGGATGTTAAACGTAACGTGGTCGAAACCGAACACATTGATATTTTCAATTTTCCCAACCGATTCAAACGCATGAACAATTTTGTCCCATTCCACGCTCATTTGCTCTCCTTTGTGTGTGCACCAAAGCATGAAATCAAAATCTTCACTTTTCCGGTGATTTAGTTGCAAAGCCAATGCAGTTCCGCCTACCAAGGTAAACCTACGGATGATACCGAGCTTTGTTATTTCATCGAATATTACCGAAGCCTGTGTGTTTAAACCATTAATTTGCGTGTTCTCTGACATATTCGGAGTCATTTTCTATATCAAAATAAAACCAGGCTAAAAATTTATTCAAATTGAAAAGATATTCGCCTTGTGGTAAGAGTTTTGCTTCCCAAACCTGTCGGATTTTTTCTTTCGGAAAAATGGAGAAGAGCACGTTTATTTCGGGAATATCAAGATATATCAATGTTTTTTCAATAAGAAACTCATCGGACAAACCGATATCTTTTACAGATTCCGGTGTGTACGACCAAAAAGCATTTTCGCCGATGATTTTATCTGTCAGAAATGTCTTTCTGTCTTGAATTTCTTGTTGTTCCATTTTTTTTCTTACAAATGTACACAAAATTGCCGAATTGTTCGCATCTTTATTCCGCGTTCTTTATCCTTGCATTTCAAAGTTTTTTAGTTAAGTTTGCATTCCGGGAAACACTGGCATAATTAATTCAATGCAGTGCTTTCTTTAAACAGTTGTTCGATGGGTTTTCAATTGTAATTCGTTGTGGCGTTGATATTTTCTACAAAATCGCGAATTACGTGAAGCAAATATCTATTGAATTACGGCGATGCCGAATATCAATCATTTCTGCGGTAATAAATAATTTCAAATGCTTTTGTATGAAAACAAATTTCATTCTTTCATTTTTTCTAATTTGCACGATGACTATGGCACAACAAAATCCGGTATTGCTTTTCCCGAACGGCGCCCCGGGTGAGAATAAAAAATTGAAACAGGTGGACGACCTGAGCGGAAACAAAGTAGCGGGTTGTCCCGTGTTGCGCATCAGCGACGTGAGCGAACCTACGCTGACGTTTTATCCGGCTCCGGCCGACAACAATTACGGTGCGACGATTATCGTGAATCCGGGCGGCGGATATCAGATTTTGGCATACAACCTGGAAGGTACCGAAATTTGCAAACGGTTCAACAGCCACGGTGTGAACTGTGTGCTGGTGAAATACCGCGTTCCCGCACGCGAGGGCTTACCGCGATACGCCGCTCCGTTGCAGGATTTGCAGCGCGCCATAGCATACACGCGATCGCATGCGGCGCAATGGAATATTGATCCGGATAAAATAGGCGTGATGGGGTTTTCAGCCGGAGCGCACTTGTCGGCAATGGCCAGCACGGCATATAGCGAAAGCACGTATCCTGCTGTGGATGAATCAGATAACGTGAGCCTTCGCCCCGATTTCTGCATTCTCATCTATCCGGCTTACCTTGATGGCGACCACTTTTCCATCGCTCCCGAACTGAAAGTTACACCGGAAACGCCACCTACGTTTTTGGTGCAAACTGAAGACGACAGCCGTTTGCTCAACAGCAGTATTTTCTATTATTATGCCCTGAAAGAAGCCAAAGTGCCTGCTTCCATGCATTTGTACCCTTCGGGTGGACACGGCTACGGGTTGCGCAATACGGGCGATCTGGTGAACGAATGGCCGTACCGGGTGATGGACTGGCTGCGCGATATTGGGATGGTAAAATAATGACAGTAAAAACGGAGACTTTCGCAAGCCTCCGTTTTTAATTTGAGTGAAATTCAAAAGTAGAGTGTTTATTGTTGTTGGGTGATGGATGCTGGGTGTTGGGTTTAATCGTCCGATCTCCCAATCTCCCTCTCGCCTCGTCTTGTATTATTTCCCTCCCGATAAAATTCCGCTCTCCGAGTCGGTGTTGTTCAGCCTGCGGCGCGCCGATTTGTATTCTTCGCCCCAGCGCAGGTTGTACGCGAATTTAAGCATTGCCAGTCCCTGAACCTTGTTGCTGTACCACGTGTGTTGCCGGGGTGCGAACTCCGAGAAATTCTCCGAATCTCGTTTGTATGTTTTCGTAAACGGGTTCAATACGGTAATTCCGGTTGAAAATTTCGGATGCGTGTACGTCAGGTCAATAAAATGAATAGACTCGTTGGCATCGAATTCTTCGCCGAAAAACCAGTTTTGTCCGTGCTGGTTTATAAACGTGAACGAAAGACGTTTGTAATTCAGGCTGATCATTTCGGAATGATAAAAATCGTCGTAATTATGGCGATAACGGTTGCCATTGCTTAAATAATGCGTGTAGCCGCCGGTGAGGTTCAGCACCACGTATTGGCCGAACGGCCGGTAGCCGACGGATAACTCCACGCCGGCGCGTTGCCACGACTTCTGGTTGTCGTAAGAGGAAATAAAAAGTCCGTTTTCCCTGATTTTTTCGCCCATTACCGGTTTGTGCATATATTGGTATTCTGCTTTCGCGTTGATGTCGATTTTTTTCGCGCTGAATGAGTATTCGAGCGTGTTCTGTGAATTGAGCCAAGATTTCAGGTTGGGATTGCCGCATTGTTTTTGCAGCGAATCAATGGGCTGACACACGGAACTCAGTTGCGAGAGCGACGGCGTGCGGTTGTTCAGACGGCTTTCCAACCCCAGATATGATGCTTCGTTGAAATGATAACGTAGCCGAATGCGCGGTTGAAAGAAATAGTTTTTCAGCGGATCGGCATTTTCCTGATTGATTTGTACCCGCGTAAGGCCGATCCCTGCAACCACATCCGTTTTATCCTTTATTTTCCCCGAAAATTCGGAATACAGGTAGCTATCGGCCTGTACCATATTTGTTACCGTGTTTACATCGCCCGAATAGGTGTTTTTGGTGTACGATTGCTGATGTTTGAAGCCGTTGGTCACTTTGCCGAATTTAAAATTCTTCTCGTACATTACTTCACCGATGTATGCGTCCCGATCGCCGTTGACTTTGGTAGAAATATCCGTCAGTGTATTGCCGTTCAATGTTTCGGTGTACGTCCTTCCAATATTGCTGATGCGTTTCGAGTACACGAAATTGAACATCAATGCCTGGTCGTTTTTCAGTTTCTCCTGATAGTACAAGTCAACGGAAGGGGTTTTGTTTTCGCTGCTGTTAAAATCTTTCATATCAATCTTTTGCGACGAATTGTGGTGCCAGTAAGATTGGCTGATAAAATCCATATTCGGATTTGCGTAGTTGGTGTAGCGGACAGTGGCATTGAAAACGCGCTTATCGGGATCGGTGTAGTTGTAGGCAAGGCGACTAACGTGTTGAATTTCGCTCAGTTCAGACGGTTGTCCGATTTCTTCGCGAATCCATTCTCTTCCATCGTCAAAACGGAATGTCTCTTTATTTGTACGCATTAATCCGCCAATTTTCGCCCATTTAGTAAAATAGCTTGCCGAAACTTCCGATTTCCCGCTGTGCACTTTTGCGAAAATACTGGGTGTGTTAAAATTCCGGTTCACGGAATGGTTGAGGTCTATACCTGCCGACCCGCCCGACTGTCGTTTCTGAACAATGTAATTGAGCACATATCCGGCATCGGCGCCGTATTTCAATCCGGGATTGTCAATGTATTCAACGCGTACGATGTCTTTCGGCTGCAAAGCCAGAATATCGTCTCTTTGCGCCGGAATATCGTTGATCCGGAATTCGATGTTTTTGTTATCAACCGATGTAACGCTGTTTTGCAGCGGATTAAACACCAGGCGGGGAATATTCATTTTGGTTATCAGGTTTAACCCGTTGGATGCGGCGGATCGCTGTGTTTCGCTCACGAAATACATTTTCCGGTCGGATTTGTTGAGGATGGAGGCACCATCAACGGTAACTTCCGAAAGTTTTGTCGTGCTTTCTTGCATAGCCATCGTTCCTACGTCAATGGATTTGTTCAATCCGAGCAAATCTACGCGTAGCGTATCGAATCCGATGGTTGTAACGACTAACCGATAGTTTCCCGCAGAGATTTTATCCATGACAAAAGTTCCGGCTTGATCGCTTGTAACGCCTGTTACAAAACTTGAATCCGTCTCTTGCAACACCACTGTCGCATATTCCATCGGTTGCTGCGTAGCGGCGTTTTTCAGGTTACCGCTTACGCGTAGATTTTGTGCGTTCGCACCGAGGATGCATAGTGTGAAAACAATAGACAAAAACAGGCTTCTTTTAGTTGTAATATTCATATAATCAGCTGTTTGATAGGTTTTAGTTGTGTTTTTTTTGAGCATGCAAAGGGCTCCGCTTCAATTTTTAAGAAGCGTTTGAGTGAATGAAGCAATAAGATTGAGAAGGGGTTTAGTTACCCGGCTTGAGTTTACCTACGCCGTCTTTTGTGATGTTCTTGTTTTTCGGATTTCCGTAATAGGTTACGTTGCCTACGCCATCGGAGCTCACGTCCATAGATTCTGAAGCGTAGAAACTGACGTTGCCAATGCCGTCGGATGTTACGGTAGCATTCTTAGCGATGAGTTCTTCCGCATGCACGTTTCCTACGCCATCGGAAGAGATGGAAAGGCTGTTTGTTTTTCCGGCAAGGGTGATGTTGCCCACGCCTTCGGAATCTATCGTTATGTTTTCACAGGAAAGCTCTTCGGCTTTCAGGTTGCCCACGCCATCGGAAATAATTTCGAGCTGGGGAGTGTTTATATTTCCTTCCAACGTAACATTTCCTACTCCGTTCATTTGTAGCACGCTCAAGGTGGGCGAACTGATATAGATATCGAGTTTCTTACGGCCTAAATTGAACCGTTTAAACGGACGTTTCGCCATGTCAATGACCAGTTTTCCATCTTTCACGCTGATTCGCAGGTTATCAATCGTTTCCTGATTGCCTTCGGCCCGCACGCTGGTGGATGAGCCCTGGCTGAAATGGATATTTCCAACGGAGTTGGATACGATTGCATTGAACGACGATACGCGGTATGTTTCGGAACTGATGCGGTTTTGTGCTCGTGAGGTACAGCTTGTAAGCAGAAGCGCAGCAAGGATGAGAAATGTTAGATGCGAAAGATTTGTTTTCATATTTCTGTTATAAATTGGGTGTTGAGTTTATAATGAGACGTAACGCCGGGGAAATCGGTTACAAAAAATCAGTTTTTTAACAATTCCAGAATTTTCAGACGAAAAGCATACTCGTATTTTGACTGGGTTTCTTCGGATAATGCCTGCGTGAGATTGTTCTTTGCCTGAAACAGTTCGTAGGATGTAGCCCTGCCGTTTTCGTATTTTTGTTCCGCAAAACGAAACGCTTCTTCGTTTGCCTTAATGGCTTTGTCGGCGGCTTTCCACCGGCTTTGTGCAGCTAAAGCATTGTAGTAAGCCGTTTCGATGCGCTTGCGCAATTCCAGTTTTGTTTTATCAATCTCAATACGGGTATTCTCCAATGCTATTTCGGCATTTTTTACGCTGTTTTTTACCTGAAACTTGTTGAAAATAGGAATACTTAGCGTGAATCCCAATCCCTGACTCAGGTTGTTCTTGAGTTGCGTGCTAAACGGATCGTTAGTGCGCCCGCTCATATTATAGTAGCCGCTTCCCATGTTGGCGCCGAAACTGAGCGTGGGGTAATATCCCGATTCGGCCATTTTTACCTCTTTTTCGCTGCTTTGCAGGCGAAACTGAGCAGCCTGAATTTCGGGGCGGGCGAGCAGCGCACTCTCGTAAACCGCGTTAGCGGAAAGCAGCGGACTTTCGTCCATGACCAGATTGGGCGGGGCTACCACATCCATTTCTTCGTAGTGCGGCATATCCATGATTTGAGCTAGATCGAGCAACGATAGTTTCAGGTTGTTTTCGGCCTGCACGCGATTGAGTTCTTCTTTGGCAGCCTGCGCTTCCAGTTCGTATAATTCCCCTTGCGCCATCTTTCCGTTTTGGATCAACGCCTTACGTCGTTCGATGTTCGCATCGGTTAGTTTGACCTGTTCTTCGGCTATGCGCAGCAGTTCCTTGTTCATAAGCGCCTGCAGAAAGGCGGTGGAAACGCTCATGACGATATCGTCTTCAATTTTTGCCAGATCGGCTTCGGAAGCCTGCATGTCGAACCGGCGGGCATCAATGTTGTGTTTCATTCTCATTCCGTCGAACAGGGTAACGTTGGCGCCCACACCAAACGAAGTTTGCGACGAATTGGTGCTCTGGTACGTGTTGTCCACCGAGAGCGAGCGGCCGAAACTGAAGTTTTGTCCCACCTGCCCGTTTACGGTGGGCAGCAGATCGGCGCGTGCCTGAGCGTAAGCAATTTCGCGGCTTTGCCGGGTCAGTTCCTGTTGTTTGATGTTACGGTTGTTCTGCAACGCGATGTCTATGCATTCCTGCAAGGTGAGCGCTTTTTGAGCAGATGCGCCGAAGGAAAGAGTGCAAAATAGTGCAATGATATATGTTTTCATATTTCTAACTTCTTTATTTCTTGAGAGACGCAAGCATTGCGTCTCTACCTTGCTTATTTTTTCTTTTCGTCAATCTTTTCGCTTCCGCGAATCTTATCGTTCTTTTTTAGGCCATCCAATACTTCGATATTGATACCGTCGGAAAGGCCGATCTTTATGTTCTTACGGTCGAACTCCTGCGGATCCTCTTTCTTGAGTGTGTACACGAAGGCCGAGTCGTTGCTGAATTCAACCGAACTTTCGGGGATGCTGAGTACGTTTTCGCGCTTGTCCAGAATAATATCGGCATTGGCGCTGTATCCGGCGCGGATGAAAATATCCGAAGGCATTTCCATGGCGGCTTTCATCTCGAAAAGGATGGCGCCGCTTTCTTCCACGCCTTTAGGCGATACGTATTCCAGCCTGGCCGGGATTTTGCGGTCTTGTATGGCGCCAATGGTTATTTCCATGGGCATTCCTTCGGAAAGTTTGCCTACTTCGGTTTCATCTATTTTGCCTACAAAGAGCATATCGCTGAGGTTAGCAACCGATGCGATTGTGGTTCCGTCGTTGAAACTGTTGGATTGGATAACCGAGTTACCCACTTTCACCGGAATATCGAGGATGGTTCCGCTCACGGTTGCGCGCGCCAGGGTGGTGCTGTAGGATGCCGATGATTTGGTGATACCGTCGCGCACCAGGCTCAGATTGTCTTGCGCGGAGCGCAACTCTTCGCGGTCGTTACTGAGTTGCAACTGCGATTTTTCGTAATCCTCTTTCGATATCACGTTCTTCTCGTACAACTCCTTATCGCGGACAAACGTGCGCTGACTTTGCTCTGCCGCGAGTTTGGCACGCGATACACGCGATTCGGCGCCGCTCAGGTTCACCATATCGGGGATCACTTTGATCTTCGCGATAATATCGCCCGCATTCACCCGGTCGCCGGCCTCTTTGTAGAGTTCCGAAATAATGCCCGAGATTTGCGGTTTTATCAGCACTTCATTCCGGGGTTGCACTTTTCCGGTAGCTACCGTGCGTTTTTCAATGTTCGCTACTTTGGCTTCTTCAATGTTGTAAACGATCTTTTTTGGCCGCGATTTCTGCCACAGGAACACGAATGTCCAGATTACCAGTAATCCTAAAAGAGCCAATCCTGCAATTTTCAATACTTTTTTCATACGATTAAAACTATTTATTTAAAAGGTATCGTATGGAACTCGCTTTTAATCATGTCCTTTTGTGTGAATGATTTTCAAGCTCGTTTCATAGAATCTTTAATTAGCCCCTCCTAACCTCCCCAAGGGGAGGAATTCGGGCGAGTGATTATCTTTGTTGTTTTTTTTCATTTCTTTGGTGTTGTTTCCCTCCTTTGGAGGGGGAAGGGGAGGCGCCTATTCTTCCGCAATCGCCTCCACCGGTTTTATCTGCATGGCGCGGTTTGCGGGAATAAATCCGGACAGCAAACCGATGACCATTAAGATGATCAGAGCGCCGATAGCGACGGAGAAACTGATTTGCGGGTCTTTGAAGAACTGGTCGCTTTGGCTCAGTGCAATTCCTACGCCCGACAAGATGGCTACTCCCACCACAATTCCCGTGATTCCCGCTATAACCGTGAGCACCACGCTTTCGCTCAATATTTGTCCGATAATGTTTTGCGGCGTAGCGCCGAGCGCGCGGCGGATACCAATCTCCTTCGTGCGTTCGCGCACGGTAACCAACATGATGTTGCTCACGCCGATGGCTCCGGCAAGCAATGTTCCCAGTCCCACGAGCCATATCAGCATGCTGATCCCGAGAAACAGATTGTTGAAC
>JAQVEB010000081.1 GCA_028698105.1 Petrimonas sp.
GAAGCAGTTTTCCCAGGGAAGAAATTCCCCGGGAATTAGTTGCCGATGTTTTTTTAATGATTTCGGGCGTATTGGAAAAACCGTATTTTAACGACAACGCCCCTAAAAAACGGCCATTAATTCAGGCTAATTATCTGAAACGAATATTATTTCTTTTTCGCTCCAACAAGGTAAATTCCGCCTGCAAGAGCAACAAGGGCAGCGCCGATTTCCACGTAAGCCGTTTCTTTGGCCCCTTTATCTTCGGCTTTGATTACGATGCCTAAAAATTTCACCGAACCCGAGCTTTCCTGTAATCCCGTTATGCCCATGTATCCCAGAACAATGGCGCCTGCAATAAGAATGATACCGATCACTGTTTTCATCATGTTTTTATTTTTAATTGGTTGAATTTTCGGATGATTTATCTATTTCTATTTTATTGATGGTCTCAACGGGTTTATCGTCTTTTTGTATTTCGATAACCTGTGTGGTAACGGCATATTCATCGGGATAAATTTTGCCTCCCATTTCGTTTGCCCACGATTCGGTGAACTCCGCCCCGATATAAACAATGATAGACGAATAATAAATCCACAAAAGCAAAAGCACCACAAAGGCAGCAGCGCCATAAACCGATTCCGTATCGCGGGTTTGCAGATAAATTGAAATGGCATATTGCCCCAACAAAAAAAGCACTGTTGTAACCACTGAGCCCACAAATACATCGCGGAATTTTATTTTTGCATCGGGCAGCGTTTTGAAGATCAGCATAAAAATGAATGTGATAAGCACCGTGTTGAGCAGAAACCCTACAGTCTGAAACAAAACGGCGGTTACATCGGGATAAAGCACGATGAGTTTGTCTTTCAATCCATTGATCAGTCCGGTAAGAAAAAAGGTAACGAGCATTAAAAATGCGAAAACAATGATCAACGAAAACGATAATACCCTGTTCGTTATATACTTAAGCCAGCCCTTTTTCGGTTTAGGACGTATTCCCCAGATCGTATTCAGGGAGCTTTGCATTTCTGCAAAAATGGTGGTAGCCCCAAATATGGTTACTCCCAGGCTTACGATGGTAGTCCATGTTGACGTGCCTGTTTGGGAGGCATTTTCTATGATTGTTCGCAAACCCGCCACGGCGCTTTCGCCCAAAATAAGATCGAGGGCAGCATAAAGTTGCGTTCCGATATCCATGTGAAACAGCGCGCCGATGGATATGACAAGCGAGAGGAACGGAACCAGCGAAAAAAGCGTGGCATACGCCAACGAAGCGCTTAACTTGGTAACATTATCGTCAGAAAATCCTTTGAACGTAAGCTTGACGATATTTACTACGGATTTGAAATTGAGTTTCCTCCTGGTTTTTTTCGCCATGCATTATTAACAAAATTGCCTCATTTTTTGTTTTGCCGGCGGCAAAAAAGCGAAAAGTCCGCGAATCCCTTCGCAGACTTTTCTTGTTAACACAATCTTCATGAAACAAACTACACTATCGAGTTGATTGCAGAATTATAGTCCGGTTCCTGAGCGATCTCGGGAACCAATTCTTCGTATATTATTTTTCCTTCGGGATTTACCACCACAACGCTGCGTGCCAGCAACCCTTTGAGGGGCCCGTCAACCATGAGAAGGCCGTATTTTTCACCGAATTCGGTGTCTCGGAAGTTGGAGAGCGATATTACGTTCTCAATTCCTTCCGCACTGCAAAATCTGCCTGCGGCAAATGGAAGATCGGCAGAGATACCTAAAACAACCGTGTTGTTTTTCTTTGTTACTTCTTCGTTGAAACGGCGCACAGATGCTGCGCAAACGCCTGTATCAAGGCTCGGGAAAATATTCAGTATTACGTTTTTACCTTTGAAATCCGATAATTTGGCTTCGCTCAGGTCGGCTTTCACCAACGAGAAATCGGGCGCCTGTTCGCCAACAGCCGGCAATGCTCCGCGTGTGTTCACGGGATTACCTTTGAATGTGATTTTTGCCATGTAAATGTCTTTATTTAAAATTGTTCTAAATTTATATACGGGTATAACACCTTAGTACATAGTAAACATAAGGTTCATCTAAAAGTTCAATAAAATTTGATTTTTAACTTTTTGTAGCTAAACATTTATTTCGCTTCTCAGGTATTCGGCTGTGTATCCGTTGTTGCTTCTAATAATTTCTTCGGGTGTGCCGGTAACGATGACCTTTCCGCCGGCTTCGCCTCCCTCCGGTCCAAGGTCAATAATGTAATCGGCCGATTTAATGATGTCCAGGTTATGTTCGATAACGATAACGGTGTTTCCTCTTTCCACTAATTTGTTCAACACGCTTAGTAACACCCTGATGTCTTCGAAATGCAGCCCGGTTGTAGGCTCGTCCAACACGTAGAGCGTGTTGCCCGTGTCTTTACGGGCAAGCTCGGTAGCCAGTTTCACGCGTTGGCTTTCGCCACCCGAAAGGGTGGTGGATGATTGCCCCAGCCGGATGTATCCAAGGCCTACTTCCTGCAGAACCTTTATTTTATGGAGGATTTGGGGCACGTTTTCGAAAAATTCCACGGCTTCATTAATGGTCATATCCAGCACATCGGCAATGGATTTTCCTTTGAAACGCACCTCCAGTGTTTCCCGGTTGTAGCGTTTACCGTGACACACCTCGCAAGGAACCATAACATCGGGTAAAAAGTTCATTTCGAGTGTTTTGTATCCGTTCCCGCCGCATGTTTCACATCGGCCGCCTTTCACGTTAAACGAAAATCGTCCCGGTTTGTACCCGCGGATCTTGGCCTCCGGCATGCCGGTAAAAAGGGTGCGTATATCGCTGAATACGCCGGTGTATGTCGCCGGATTCGAACGCGGTGTGCGCCCGATGGGCGATTGATCCACACTCACGATTTTATCTACGTTCTTAACGCCTTCCACCGACCGATAAGACATCGGGTCTTTCAACGACCGATAAAAGTGCTGGCTGAGGATGGGCTGCAGCGTTTCGTTAATGAGCGTGGATTTTCCGCTACCCGATACGCCTGTAACGCAAATAAACGTTCCGAGGGGAAATTCAACGGTAACATCTTTTAAATTATTGCCTGACGCACCTTTGATAATCAGCTTTTTACCGTTTCCTTTTCGTCGTTTTTCGGGGATGGTAATTTCGAGTTTACCGTTAAGGTAATTCGAGGTCAGCGTGTTTTTCTTGAGCATTTCTCCGGGCGTTCCTTCAAAAACCACTTCGCCGCCTTTTCTTCCGGCAAATGGCCCCATGTCCACGATATAATCCGATGCCAGCATCATGTCTTTATCGTGTTCCACCACTACAACGGAGTTGCCGGAATCGCGCAGTTTCACCAGCGAATCAATCAACCGGTGATTATCGCGTTGGTGCAACCCGATGCTCGGTTCGTCCAGAATATACAGCACGTTTACCAGTTGCGAGCCTATTTGCGTTGCCAGCCTGATGCGCTGACTTTCTCCTCCGGAGAGCGACGCGGAAGCGCGCGAAAGCGATAAGTAACCCAGTCCCACATCCAGCAGAAACTGTAACCGCGAAATGATCTCTTTTTTTATCTCTTCAGCTATCAGCCGTTGTTTTTCCGAAACGTGCGCGTTCATGTCGGCCATCCATTCAAACAAATGCTGAATATCCATGTTCGCCAGTTGGGCAATATTTTTATCGTTTATCCTGAAATGCAACGCTTCTTTGTTCAGCCGTTGGCCGCCGCACTCTGGACAAGCACTGGTAGTGATAAACTGATCCGACCATTTTTTTGCCGATGCCGAGGCGTCGTCGTCCTGTTGCATTTCGATGTATTTTGCCACGCCTTCATACGAAACCATGTAGTTTGAATTCCCCAGAGATTGGTTTTTGATCTTTAGCCGCTCGTTGGTTCCGTACATGATTTCATCAATGGCTTCCTGCGGAACATCTTTTATGGGCGTCTTAAGCGTAACGCCGTATTTTTCGCATATCGCGGCAATTTGCCAGAAAAGCAGGTTGCTTTTTTCTTTTCCCAGCGGTACGATTCCTCCTGCGGCAATGCTTAATTCGGGTTTGGGGATAATTTTTTCGATATCAATCTGATCAACGGTTCCGATACCTTTGCAACGCGGACATGCGCCCTGTGGCGAGTTGAACGAAAAATTGTGCGGGGCGGGCTCACTGTACGAAAGTCCGGTTGTGGGACACATCAGGCTTTTGCTGTAATGCCGTACATCGCCCGATTCCACATCCTGAATGAGGATCAGTCCCGAACCTTGCTTCATGGCGGTGCGTACGCTGGCTTTCAGCTTGTCTTCAAACTTATTGGAAACGATGAGTTTGTCAATCAGGATTTCGATGCTGTGGTTTTTATACCTGTCCACACGCATGCCCGGCAGAATCTCCGTTATTTCTCCATCCACCCGCACGTTGAGATAACCTTTCTTGCGGATTTGCTCGAAAAGCTCCTTGTAGTGCCCTTTTCGGTTGCGTACCACCGGCGCAAGAATGTATATTTTTTTGCCGATATACTTTTCTAAGATCAGCTCCAGAATCTGCTCTTCGGTGTATTTTACCATTTTTTCGCCCGTGATGTAGGAGTAGGCTTCACCGGCGCGGGCGTAAAGCAGGCGGAGGAAATCGTAAATCTCTGTAGTGGTTCCTACGGTGGAGCGGGGGTTTTTGTTGGTGGTTTTCTGTTCGATGGAGATTACGGGACTCAATCCGGTGATCTTATCCACATCGGGGCGTTCCATTTTTCCGAGAAATCCGCGGGCGTAGGCCGAAAAGGTTTCGATATAACGCCGCTGTCCTTCGGCAAAAACGGTGTCGAAGGCGAGCGACGATTTTCCGCTTCCGCTCAGTCCGGTAATTACCGTGAGCGAGTCGCGCGGAATGGTTACGTCTATATTTTTGAGGTTGTGCACGCGTGCGCCGTACACGTTGATGGTTTCTACCCCTAAATCCCGGCTGCTCTCTAAATCTCTCTCCGCAAGGGAGAGGTTTTTTGGCGACTTCGATAAATCGCTGCCCGCGTCCTCCTTTCTTGCTGAACAGGTTTGGGCCAGAGGTTCGGGCTTGGTTGAAGCCGCATCATTATCGTATTGCATGTGTGATTTTTATTTTAACCCACAAAGGTACAGAAAAGTCGCCCTTTCTCCAAGTTTCCCGCTCTCCTTAATTTTGCGAAGTTACCCATGTAGTGTCGTGAACCTTTATCTTCTCGCCTTTTCGATAATACATGCTCTCTTTTGTGGGAATAAGAATAGTGTAGCTTTTTCCTGCGCGGTTTACCAGCGCATCGCCTCTGATCCAGGCGTTATTGTCTTTCAAAATAGCATAAGTTATGCCGTGTTGCCTGGCATACGAAGCTAAATCGGGAATAGCGGATGATGTGGTTATTTCTTTATAATCCAACGGTTTGTATAATTGGTCGGGACGGATTACGAATCCGTAGCGGCGCGGATACTCAAAGATAAGTTTGATGGCCAGCATACGGAAATAGTAGCGTGAAGTTTCCTGCACCAGCCACAGATCGAGTGCGTCGTCCACGCGCTGATCGCGAAGCTCGTTGGAAATACGTCCCTGCCCGCCGTTATACGACATGGCCGCAGCGGCCCACGAACCGTATTTCTGGTAAGCATCTTTGAGGTAGCGGCAGGCGGCCACGGTGGATTTTTCGATGTTGTATCTCTCATCCACATCGGAAGATACTTCGAGCCCGAAACCTTTTGCCGTTCCTTCCATGAATTGCCACAAACCAACCGCACGAGCGGGAGAAATGGCCTGCGGATCGAGGCTGCTTTCAATTACCGCCAGGTATTTTATGTCTTCGGGCAGTCCGTTCCGTTTCAGGATCGGTTCAATGATGGGGAAAATCCGGTTTGCCCGTTTGAAAAGGAGCAATGTGGTGGAATGGAAATATGTGAAGCTGTTCAGTTCCCGATCCATTCGCTCGTGCAGGTCATACCTGTCGAAAGTGACGTTCTCTCCGGCAAACACCATCTTTTCCGGCGGATCCACCGATGCCGTCATGGAAAGAACCATTGGCCGGGTTTTCTCTTCATTATCTGTTTTAATATTCGACAAAAGAAGCAGCACTACGGTTATAAGCGGCACGGGCAGCGTTATATAAAGAAGATTTTTTTTCATTTTTCTTTGATCGGTTGAGGTAAGGGATGTGATTTTTAGTCGTAAAATTTCTTGTCAAAGATACAATAATAATCCCGACTTTTCAAGTTTTTGCGCATAACTTGGTTCAAATGGGCTACTGTAGTTCCTGCATGATCTCGTCCAGCGTTTTATCTTTTCCGTTAAGGAAGATATTGCGATGAAAACGGCTCACTTCTTTCAGGTAGCTCGCCAATACGGCTTGCTGCCGTGTAGATAAGTTGACGGAGAGCAACGTTGCGCTTTTTTGCAAATCGGGGAAGATGCGGATGAGTTCGTTACGTCCTTTATCGGTAATAAACACACGCATACTGCGTTTGTCCAGTTCGTCGCGACGTTGAGCGATCAGGTTTTTTTTGAGTAATCGGTTTATGATCTCGTTTCCCGATGTTTTTTCCATCGCGTTCATGTTGTTCAGTTCGGTTTTCGAGAGGCTTTCATAATGAATGAGCGGGATCAGGTATGTGTATTCGTCCATGGTTTGCATAGGCGAATCCTTAAGGACTTTCTTTATGTAAAATTTTGAGTACCGGTGCAGCAGGCTTACGTGCTGGGCAATCTCTACTTCTGTCGGGAAGTTTTGTTCCGTATTTTCGCTGCGGGATAAATAGGCGATAAAATCGTTCATTTCGGGAGTTTCGTCTTCCGAAAGTGTGTGCTCGAATTGTTCGAGTTCCTCGATTAATTGTAGCAGAATTTTCTTTGTTTTCATCTTAACAGAAAATAAAAGTCCGTAAATGTACTATTTTTTTCAAAAATAACCAAATATTTTTGCATATTAGTTCAAAAATGTATTAATTTGCAAAACAAAATGAATCAACATGGATATCGCAGCTCGTCTTTCGAATGCCGGGAAAAAATATAAAACGGGCGACACCACTATTGTTGCACTGGAACCCACCACGGTGGAATTTCGCACCGGAGAGATAACGCTTATCGTCGGCCCGTCGGGGTCGGGAAAAACCACGCTGTTATCGTTGCTGGGATGTGTTATTTATCCTACGTCGGGCGACGTGTGGGTGGGCGATACGTGCGTAAGCCGCCTGCCAGAAAAACAATTGGCTACGTTGCGTTTGCAACACATCGGTTTCGTTTTTCAGGGATTTAATTTGCTGGCACCGCTCAATGCACTCGAAAATGTAATGCAGCCGCTCATTTTGCAGGGCGTGAACCGAAAAGAGGCTAAAAAAAGAGCCCTGGAACTGATACGCACCTTCAAAATGGAGGACCGCAAAAACAATCTTCCCCGAAATTTAAGCGGCGGACAACAACAACGTGTCGCCGTTGCCCGTTCGCTGATCACCAACCCGCAATTGGTGCTGTGCGACGAGCCTACGGCATCGTTAGACCAGTTCAGCGCGAAACAGGTTATGGAAATGCTCCGCAGTCTTTCGCGCGAGAACCGCGCCGTTGTGATCGTAACACACGACATGCGCCTGAAGAAATACGCCGATCGCACTATTTACGTATCGGAAGGAAGGATCAGCGCAGAGCCTATCGAAGAAGAAATATAATCAATTTTCAGGATATGAAAAAACAAATTTTGTTATTGCCGGTTGCACTTTTGCTGATAACCGCATGCAGCAAGAAAGAGCAAAAATCCGAACCCGTGCCGCCATCTGCCGTGACGCGCATCGTGGGCATCGGGAAAGTAACGCCGCAGGGCGGCATCAGCGATTTGGCCGCACCCGTTTCGGGTATCGTGAAACAACTAAATGTGCAAACGGGGGATAATGTAAAAAAGGGAGATGTTCTGCTCGTTTTGGACAACACCGATGCTTCTTTGGCCTTAAAAGAAGCCGACTCGCGCCTTGCCACGCAAAAACGCAACATTCAGTCGGCAAAAAACACGGTGGAGCAGGAACGTGTTGCGCTTAATGAAAAACTTCGTTTACTGAATGATGCGCACGAACTTCTCGCCGCCGGCGCGACAACCGGCGAAAACGTGCGTGAATTGCAAAGCGATTACGATCAGGGCGTGTTGCAAATGAAAAAACTACAAAGCGATCTGGATGCGAAACAGGCACAGCTTCGCGAACTCTCGGCGCAGCGCGCGTCGAGCGTAACCGAGTTGGGGCGCACGCAACTTACCGCTCCGATGAACGGAACGGTTTTAGACATTACGCCGCGGCAGGGCGAAGCGGTAACCATGTATCAAACATACGCACGCCTGGCGCCCGATGCGCCGCTGGTGGTTGTAGCCGAGATTGACGAACTATTTGCAGGGAAACTCGCTTTAGGACAGGCGTGCTCCATAGTTTTGGTGGGCGACAGTATTCCCGTGGCGCAGGGCGAAATTTTGCGCATCTCGCCCGATTTAAAGAAAAAATCGTTGTTCTCCGATAGTGGAAACGATTTGGAAGACCGTCGCGTTCGCGAGATAGAAGTATCGCTTCGCGATATAAAAAAACCGTTGCTCATTGACACCAAAGTGGAGTGTACTGTAAAACTAAACTAAGTTGTGATGTTAAAAACCGCGTATAAATTCATCCGGTTCGAGAAATCGAAGAGCCTCGGGATACTGATGGCAATTATCATCAGCATTTACCTGATTGGCCTTGAGTTGGGTATTTTCTTTTATCTTTCGGGATTGATCGGCGGAATCGTAAATAATGCCAATCCGGCTTATTCTCAGGTGTTTGTCGTGAATAAACAAACCAATAACGCGAACCAATTATCGCCTTTCGATGTGCGTTGGATAAATCAAATACGCAGTATAAACGGGGTTGACGACACGCACGGTATTGTAGTTGCCAACGTATCGGTGAAATTCCCCAACGGACATGATTCGCCGGCAATTGTTATCGGGAGCGATTATCCGCAACTGGCAGCAGGGCCGTCGGCTTCGTTGCTCAAGACCGGAACGATCAGCGATTTAACGCATCCCGGAACGGTTTCGGCCGATTTTTACGATAACAAAACCTTTGGTTACGATGTTGAGCCCGGAACGTATTTCGAGATAAACGGCAAATTGGCACAGGTGGGCGTCACCACGAAAAATGCCAAAGGCTTTTCGAGCCCGCTGTTGTACACAACAACATCGAAAGCGCGCTATTTTTCGGGAACTTCCGATTTTTCGGTTAACGCCATCATCGTTACGGTGAAAGACCCCCCAAAAATAGACGAGGTGGTTGCTCAGATCAACCGCATGGCGCCTGACCTTAAAGCGTGGCGCTCCGAGGCGTTCAGCAACGCCACCGTAATTAATGTGATGACGGCCAACAACATGGGTATGAGCTTTGGCACGCTTGTTATCTTCGCCATTATCAGCGGGTTCTTCATTATCGGATTGACAATGTATTCCGCCACGTACGACAGGATAAAAGATTACGGAACCCTGAAAGCGATCGGCGCCTCGGGACGATATATCACCTTACTGGTTGTTGCACAATCGTTTTTATACGCGCTTACAGGATTCGTGATTTCGGGGATTCTGCTTTTCGGAACGAAAATGGGAATGGAAAAAGCGGGACTGATTATTAGTCTAACGCCTTTATTTCTGTCGTTTTTGTTTTTTGTCTCACTGCTTATCGCCGTAGGAAGTTCGTTTTTCTCAATAAGCAAACTCCGAAAAGTTGAACCCTCGTCGGTATTTCGTTAAAACTAAAAAAGAACATTTTATGAAAAGAAACATAATCTTGTTTTGCATAGCGACACTCATTTTCATAGGATTACGTGTTCATGCGCAGGTGAATGAGAACACCGATATCCGGAATCTGTCGTTAAACGATGCGCTTCGTTATGCGCTTCAGTTTTCGCCAACGCAGCGCGTTCAGGATCTAAAAGTGGAAGAGTCACGCCTTAAACTCAGCGAAACCCGCCTATCGCGGATTCCCGAGGTATATCTTTCGGGCGATTTAAGACGGAACCTGATCATTCCGTCCACACCGGTACCGGCAACCATCATCAATCCGAATGCGCCCGAAGGGGAAACCGTTTACATGAAATTCAATACCAACTGGAATTCATCGGCCGGAGTGCATCTCTCGTACGATTTGTTCAATCCCGAAAAAATGGGGCAGGTCTCAGAACAGCAGCAACAATTAAAAATTGATGCTTATGACGCGCAAATATCGGAAAAAACCCTCCGCGCCGATGTGGCAATGGCTTATGCCGAGTGTGTGATTGCGCAGCAACAAGTGCAGTCGCTTGCTGCCGACACGTTGTATTACGCCCGCTCGCTTCAGTACACCGGCGATCTGTTTCGGAAACAAAAAGCTTCGCTAACCGAAAAAAACACAGCGCAGGCCGCTTTCAACGAATCGCTTTCGCGTTACCTGCAAGGAGAGAAAATTGAGGCCGATGCTGCCTCCAAATTACTGTATCTCATGGGGCAGCCCGTTACGGAAGAAAACATCGGGAACCTGCAACTTTCGGAAGATATCGCCGGATTATACAATACGATGACGAATTCGGCTGTGCAAAAGTTATCCGAAGGAATCGGCCTGGAAGAAATGCGACAAAACGAGGTGGTTTCGCTCGCCGAAAACCGCATTAAATTCGCCGGCTGGAAATATGCGCCAAGCTTGTCGCTTACCGGTTTTTACGGCACAAATTATTATGCCAACGAGTTGAAATTAATGAAAAAAGAGTTGTGGAGAGGCAACAGTTTCATCGGTTTAACGCTGAAAGTTCCGGTTACGAAGTCGTTCAGCACGGCCAATGAAGTATCGCAGTTGCGCATCAGGCAGCAAATGGAAGCGGAAAACCTGCGTGATATCCGAAACGCGCGAAACAGGGAATGGCTCAACGAACAATCGCTCCTGCAGACGCGTCAAAAAGAATATCTTCTTCGCGAACAGAACCTGAAAATGAGCGAACAAAACCTGAAAGCCGCAGAGGCACAATTCGCCAAAGGCCATATTCTCGAAAAAGAGTTGCTTAACGCACGACTGTTGTTGCAGAATGCCCGCCAAAACTTTATGCAGGCGGCGTACGATGTTTTTTCGAGCCTGATCACACTCGAAAAATTGAGATAACCGACTGTGTAAAATCGGTGGAAGCACTTGCTTCACAATCACTTCAATATTTTTCATTCACTTGTTTCCTTTTTCCTGTTTTAAAAGGCAAAAACCCCTATCTTTGTAAACAAAAAGATACAGATGAAATTAGAAACCCCCCGGTCGGTAATTAAAGCACACGATATAAGCCAATTCCAGTTTCGCGACACGCCTTTCGTGAAATTGATGAACAAGCGCATCTACAACGTGTTGATGGTTGCTTCGCAATACGACATGTTTATTTTGGAGGACGACGGCCGC
>JAQVEB010000082.1 GCA_028698105.1 Petrimonas sp.
CGCAAATTACTGGACGCAAAACACAGCGCATACCCAAATTAATTATCGTTATTGCGTGGAAAATCCAAACGGTAATTACGGGTTTAACACAAATTGTTGGGGTTTGTCCGCCTGCGATTCGCCGACCGGCTACGGCGCGTTCTCGCCAAACAACGATAACGGCACCATTGCAGTCACGGCGGCTCTATCGTCCTTTCCTTACTCACCTGAGGAGAGCATGCAGGCGTTGCGTTTCTTCTACTATGTTTTGGGAGATGAAATTTGGAGAGAATACGGATTCATGGATTCTTTCAATTTGAATAAAAAGTGGTTTTCCAATTCACATCTGGCAATTGATCAAGGGCCTGTCATCATTATGATAGAGAATTACCGTACGCAAATGCTTTGGAATTTATTTATGCAAAACGGAGATATTCAAAAAGGTATTACAAAACTTGGATTTACTTATACACCCATGCCTTAATCTTTTTCATTCGTTTGATATTTTGCTAATTTTGCTCATCAATAAAATCAGGAAATCATATAACTATGACATCACGAAGAAAATTCATCAAATCTCTCCCACCGACGAACTTCAGGTAACTGCGGAAAATTCATTTAAAGTGATAGACGGCCATCCGCATTTCGAAGAAAAAGTGGAGAAATTCAATGCCTCCGCGGCTGCAAAAGAATACATAAAACACACTTACAGAAGCGGATGGAAATTACCCGGGATGCCTTGATGATACAACATGATAAAACCGAACAGTCAGCTTTTTGGCTAAACGATTAAAAGTATGGAACTAAAATATAAATATATAACGATTCTAATGATGTGTGTAATTTTCGGCGCATCATCGTGTAATGAAAACAATTCATCAAAAAAGGGGAAAGGAGAAATCTCCGAGCAGTCTGAACGTCCGCTTACCTTCCCTTCCAACGACGCATTCCTCGATTTCATCCAGAAAACACACCTGAATTACATGTGGGATGGAGCCGAAAAAACGTCGGGCTTAGCGCCCGAACGGATTCACATGGACGGTGTTTACCCGCAAAACGACCAAACGGTGGTGACCACCGGCGGCAGCGGATTCGGCATTGCGGGACTTATCGTGGGAATCGAACGCGGATTTATTCCGCGCGCCGACGGCGTAACGCGTCTCCACCAAATCGTGGATTATCTGGCTAAGGCAGATCGTTTTCACGGCGTTTGGTCGCACTGGATTTACGGTGAGACCGGAAAAGTAAAACCTTTCGGTACAAAAGACAACGGCGGCGACCTCGTGGAAAGCGCTTTTCTAATGCAGGGATTACTCATTGCCCGCGAATATTTCAAGAACGGGAACGAAAACGAGAAACAACTCGCCTCGAAAATAAACAACCTGTGGCGCGACATGGAATGGGACTGGTATCTAAACGGACAAGACGTATTGTACTGGCACTGGAGCCCCGAATATCAGTGGGAAATGAACTTTCCGCTTCGCGGTTATAACGAGTGCCTCATCACCTATATTCTGGCCGCATCATCGCCCTCGCACACCATTCCCGCTTCGGCCTACCATAACGGCTGGGCGCGCGGTGGCGAGATTAAAAGCGATGCCGTGGCTTACGGCTACCCGCTGATTCTCAAGTTTAATGGTGCCGAAGAATACGGAGGCCCGTTGTTTTGGGCTCATTACTCCTATATCGGCTTAAATCCGAAAGGGTTGGTGGACGAATACGCCAATTACTGGGATGTTAACCGGAATCAGGCGATGATCAACTACAAATATTGTGTGCAAAACCCGAAAGGATACAAAGGTTACAGCGATTCCTGCTGGGGATTGACCGCCAGTTACTCCGTGGATGGTTATTCCGCGCACATGCCGATGAAAAACGATTTGGGCGTGATCACACCAACGGCGGCCTTGTCAAGTTTCCCTTACACACCAGAACAGTCTATGCGGGCATTGAAATATTTCTACAACGATATGGGCGATAAACTGTGGGGAAAATACGGCTTTTACGATGCTTTCAGTATGCAATACAACTGGTATCCGCAGCGTTATCTGGCTATTGACCAGCTTACAATTGCCCCAATGATCGAAAATTACCGCTCCGGATTGCTCTGGAAACTGTTCATGGGCGCGCCCGAAATTCAGGAAGGATTGAAAAAACTGGGATTCACATCAAACTCATCATAAAAATAAAAAAGAAAAGATATGAAAAAAGTTTCACTTACACTGCTAACCGTTATCGCACTGTTGCTGTCCAACGGATGTACGCCAACTTCGGATAATCCATCTTCTTCCAGAACGCAGAAATGGAAAAGTTTCAGCGGCGACAAACGCATTGAGCAACGCGTTGACTCCGTTCTCAAACTGATGACGTTGGAAGAGAAAATCGGCCAAATGACACAGTTTTCCGCCAATTGGTCCATTACGGGGCCGGTGATGTCCGATGATTTCCTGCCCTATCTTAAGAAAGGGCTTATTGGAAGCATCTTCAACGCCACATCGGTAGAGGGAATCCGGAAAATGCAACAGTTAACGGTAGATTCAACCCGATTGGGCATTCCCATTCTCTTTGGTCAGGACGTGATTCACGGCTATAAAACCATCTTCCCCATTCCACTCGGCGAAGCCTGTTCATGGGATTTGGCAATGATGGAACAAACCGCCCGCATAGCCGCCATTGAGGCAACTTCCGACGGATTGAACTGGACGTTTGCTCCCATGGTGGATATCTCGCGCGATGCCCGATGGGGACGCGTGATGGAAGGTGCGGGCGAAGACCCTTACCTGGGCAGCCAAATTGCGAAAGCAAGGGTAAAAGGCTTTCAGGGTGAAGGCGGATGGAAAGGATTATCGGATGTGAACACGATACTGGCCTGCGGAAAACATTTGGCGGCCTATGGTGCAGCCGAAGCCGGACGCGATTACAATCCGGCGGAATTATCGGAACACACGCTCCGCAACGTTTATCTGGAGCCTTATCATGCCGCCATGGAAGCCGGTGTGGGAACTTTTATGGCTTCGTTCAACGAAATTAACGGTATCCCTGCCACGGCAGATAAATGGCTTCTGACCGATGTTTTACGCGATGATTGGGGTTTCAACGGTTTCGTAGTGAGCGATTACACAGGCGTTAACGAACTGGTTCCGCACGGTGTGGCCAAAGACGATAAACAAGCTGCCGAGCTTGCGGTGAACGCCGGCGTGGATATGGATATGACCGGCGCTACGTACATCAAATATTTGAGTGAATCGGTAAAAGAAGGCAAAGTTTCCGAAAAAACCATAGACAATTCCGTCCGCCGTATCCTCGAAATGAAGTTTTTACTTGGTTTATTTGACGATCCGTATCGTTATCTCGATGAAAACCGCGCCAAAGAAAACGTGCTGAAACCCGAATACATGGAAACGGCACGCAAAGCGGTAGCTTCGTCGGTTGTGCTGTTGAAAAACGACAACAACATTCTCCCCGTAAAAACAGACAAGGCGCTTACCGTAGCCGTTGTTGGCCCGCTAATGAACGATTCCATTGACATGAACGGCGAATGGGCAGGGCTGGGCGACCGCAACAAAAGCGTTACGCTTTTACAGGGCTTAACGGAAAAATACAAAGATACGCCGGTGAGATTGGTGTATGCCGAAGGTTCCGGTAAATCCGAAAATACACCCGCGCAGATTTCGGCCGCCGTTGCCGCCGCACGGCGTGCGAATATTGTTATCGCGGCAATGGGTGAAGATTTTAACTGGTCGGGCGAAGCCGCCAGCAAATCCAACATTCAACTACCCGAAGCGCAAATCGCGTTGCTGCAAGCATTGAAAGCCACCGGAAAACCCGTCGTATTGGTAAATTTCAGCGGACGCCCGCTCGATCTTTCCTGGGAAAGTCAAAACGTGGACGCCATTTTGCAGGCGTGGTTTCCCGGCTCGCAAGCCGGTAACGGGGTGGCCGATGTTATCGCAGGCGATTACAATCCGTCGGCGCGGCTTGTGATGTCGTTCCCGAGAAATGTCGGACAGATTCCTGTTTACTACAACCAAAAAAATACCGGACGGCCCATTGATCCCGCCAACCCGAAAGGAGACTACAAGTCCATGTATATTGACGTTGGAAACTCGCCCTTATATCCTTTCGGATACGGATTGAGTTATACCACATTCGCCATCTCCGACGTGAAAGCCGATAAAACGGATATGAGCATAAAAGACGGTAAAATGACCGTTACAGCAACCGTTCAAAACACCGGCTCGGTTGATGGGGAAATGGTTGTGCAGCTTTACGTCCGCGACCTGGTGGGCAGCGTAACACGCCCGGTGAAAGAATTAAAAGGATTCCAAAAAGTAGCGCTAAAAGCGGGCGAAAGCAAGCAGGCCTCCTTTGAGCTCACGCCCAACGACTTAGCGTTTTATGGCATTGATATGAAGAAAAAAGCCGAACCCGGCGACTTTAAGTTATGGGTTGCCCAACATTCGGCTGATAACACCAATGAAGTAAGTTTTTCCCTTTCAGAATGAAAAGATTACTCACTATTGGAGTAAGTATGGTGTCGGCGGCATCGGTTTTCTCACAAACCGACCGCCCGAACATCGTATTTATCATGAGCGACGACCATGCCGAACAAGCCATCAGCGCTTACGGACATCCGATCTCGCAAATCGCGCGCACACCCAACATTGACCGGATTGCCCAAAACGGCGCCATTTTTCGCAACAATTATTGCGCCAATTCGCTCTCCGGCCCCAGTAGGGCGTGTATCCTCACCGGAAAACACAGTCACGCAAACGGGTTTTTAGCGAATTGGAGCAAAAAGTTCGACGGATCGCAACAAACGTTGCCGAAAATTCTTCAGGCCAATGGTTATCAAACCGCCATCATCGGGAAATGGCATTTAATATCGGAACCCACCGGATTCGATTACTGGAAAATCCTCAACGACCAGGGTGAATACAACAATCCCGATTTCATTACGAAAGGCGACACAGCACAATACAACGGTTACGCTACCGATTTGATCACCGGTTTTTCCAAAGAGTGGCTCGATAAAAGAGACAAAACAAAACCTTTCTTTCTAATGGTGCACCACAAAGCACCACACCGGAACTGGGTTCCTGCCGAAAGGCATTATCACCTGTATGAAGACACCGTTTTTCCGCTTCCTCCAACCTATTTTGACGATTACGAAGGGCGCTTCGCGGCCAAAAATCAGAAAATGAACATCTACAAAGATATGTTTGAGGGGCACGACTTGAAAATGACGGCCGGAATCAATAGCGATAGCCTGTTGTACGATCCGTGGCCAAACGTCTTTTTTGGAAGAATGACCCCTGTGGAACGCGAACGTTTCCTGGAAGCATACCGGGAAAGGAACAACGAATTTTATTCCAAAAAACGCACCGAAAAAGAAATTGCCGAATGGAAATTCCAGCGATTTATGCAGGTCTATCTGGCAACCGTAAAATCGGTTGACGAGAGCGTGGGCGAAATTGTGGATTATCTGGAGCAAAACGGACTGGATGAAAACACCATCGTTGTTTACACATCCGATCAGGGATTTTATTTGGGCGAACACGGCTGGTTCGATAAGCGATTCATGTATGGAGAATCGTTCGAGATGCCGCTGTTGATGCAATACAAAGGGCATATCGCGCCACACTCGCAAGTGAACGGATTAACGCAAAATATCGATTTTGCCCCTTCCCTACTCGACTTTTGTGGGATTAAAGCTCCAAAAGACATGCAAGGTGTTTCGTTTAAAAAAATGGCCGAAAGTGGTAAAACACCAACCGGTTGGCGAAAATCGCTTTATTATCATTATTACGAGTTTCCGGGATTTCACAGCGTACGCGCACATTACGGCGTGAAAATGGATCGGTACAAACTCATGCATTTCTACAAAGAAGATATATGGGAATTATATGATCTTGAAACAGATAAGCACGAGATGCACAATATTTACGACCAAAAAGGAACGGAAAAAATAACACGCAAACTGAAACAGGAACTTGTAAAATTGCAGGCGCAGTACGATGTGCCGCAAGAATTTCGCGAATGGCAAAATAATTCAAAAAAATGAACGGCAAACTACTGAAAACAACCATCATCACTGCTTGTGCAGCCTTTGCCGTTTCGGTAACGGCACAGAATGTCCGCGCACGCACCTACTGTAACCCCATCAACATAGATTACACGTACATGATCTACAATTCCGATAAAGATATTTCGTATCGTTCGGGCGCCGATCCGGCGGTGGTGGAATTTCGCGGGGAATATTACATGTTCGTAACGCGCTCTCTGGGTTACTGGCATTCCTCCGATTTGCAGAACTGGGATTTAATTCGTCCCGAAAAATGGTATTTTCAGGGAAGCAACGCGCCGGCGGCACACAACTACAAAGATTCCGTTCTGTATGTCATGGGCGATCCATCGGGTTCCATGAGCGTGCTTTACACCGATGATCCCAAACGCGGCAACTGGAAAGCCGTACCCGCCATTTTACACGATTTGCCGGATCCCGATCTCTTTATTGATGACGATGGTTCTGCGTACGTATATTGGGGTTCTTCCAATGTTTTTCCGATACGCGGACAACGGTTGGATAAAAATCACCGTTTCATCCGTTACGGCGCGGTGGATTCGCTTTTCAACAAAGACCTGAGCAAACACGGATGGGAGCGGTTCGGCGAAAACCACAGCGACGGCTCTCAGGGCTATATCGAAGGGCCGTGGATGACCAAACACAACGGCAAATATTATTTGCAGTACGGCGCTCCCGGAACCGAATTCAATGTGTATGCCGACGGCGTATATGTTGCCGATCATCCCCTGGGGCCGTTTACGTACGCACCCAATAACCCGATCAGCTACAAACCCGGCGGGTTTATGAACGGAGCGGGACATGGAAGCACGGTCAAAGGGCCACAGAACCGATACTGGCACTTTGCTTCAATGGCTTTGTCCTATAATGTCAACTGGGAACGCAGGCTTTGCATGTTTCCGCTCCGTTTCGATAAAAACGACCTGATGTGGGCCGATACATATTTCGGCGATTATCCGCGCTATGCGCCTGACGAGCCGGGAAAACCCGGAGAATTTGCCGGATGGATGCTGTTGTCGTACAAAAAACCGGTAACGGTGTCTTCGTTTGTGGACGAGCATTCGGCACAAATGCTGACCGATGAAAAAGTGAAAACCTTTTGGCTGGCCAAAGATAACGGCGACAACCAATGGGCAACGATTAACCTGCTACAGCCGGGCAATGTTTACGCCATCCAGATCAACTACTTCGATTACAAGTCGAATATTTACGGAAAACCCGAAGGGTTACGCCATCGTTACATCATTGAAGGTTCGTCCGACGGAAAAAACTGGGAAACGCTGATAGATAAAAGCAACAGTTACAAAGATACGCCCAACGATTATGTAGAATTGCCGCAGGCAAAAAAATCGCGATACATTCGTTTCCGAAACATTGAAGTTCCCACACCGCATTTAGCGATTTCCGATATTCGCGTTTTCGGGATCGGAGAAGGTAAAAAACCGAATCCGGTTCAGCAATTTGACGTGAAAAGACTGGCCGACAGGCGCGATGTGATGATAACGTGGGAAGCGCAAAAAAACGCGCAAGGTTACAACATTCGATGGGGAATTGCACCCGATAAACTGTATAGCTCGTGGTTGATTTATGATGATAATCAATTATTATTAAAATCGTTAACTACGGATCAGGAATATTATTTCACGATTGAAGCGTTTAACGAAAATGGGATTTCTGCTACGCAGAAATTGGTTCACGTGAAATAGATTTTAGTGAAGATTGGAACAGAGCGGCCCAAGGGTCACTCTGTTTTGTTTCTGCGCGGCCGCCCCGGCCTTTCGTTTTTCTCGAACGATTTTCGGTCGGGTCGTTGCTCTTTCGGTTTGCGGTCGGTTTTTCTGCCTTCAAATTTCGCGCCGTCGCGTTTTCCAAACTCTTTCTTTTTAAACTCGCTGCGTGGCTTGCGGTCACTATCAAACTTACGCTCAAAAGGTTTTCGGTCAGAATCTTGTCTTCCGTAAGGAGAGTTTTCTCTTTTTTTAAACTCACGCGGTTTGCGATCGCCATCAAAAGAACGCTCGCTGCGGGGTTTTCTATCACTATCGAAAGAGCGTTCGCGGGGTTTGAACGGACGATCATCGCTTCGTTCCCGTTTCGGGAACTCGCGGCGAGGTTTTTCGTCGCGGTTAAATTCCCGCTCGCGACGAAATTCACGTTTAGGCTTTTCTTCATCGCCTTCCTCCTCGGCTCTTTTAGAACGGCGATAACCTTCTCTGGAATTGCGTTCCAGTTGTTCTTTGTCCGGCCGGCGGCGTTCGGTTTTGGGACGGTCGTCGCGTTTACCTGAAAAAATCTCGTATTCGCGCATTTCGCATTCCAACTGCCCGTTGAACAGGAAAAACCGTTTGGAGGGTTTCAGCCCTATTTTATCGAAGAATTCCTTTTTATAGCTCAACACAAACGCGTCGTATCCGGTAAAAACATGCTTCAGGCGTTCGCCAATCATGCTGTAAAGTTCGTCGAGGTCTTCCACTTTGATGCGTTCGCCGTACGGCGGATTAGTCATCAGAACGCCTTCGGGTTTGGGCGCTTCGGTATATTGCTGCATGGGCTTCACTTCCAAGTCAATGTATTTCTTCAAACCCGCATTCTTCACGTTCTTTTCGGCAATGGAAACCACCTTCGGCGAAATATCGGTTCCGATGATACGGTAATTGAACTCACGCGCGCCGGAATCGTCATTGTAAATTTCGCTAAACAACTCCTCATCGAAGTCGTTCCATTTTTCAAATGCGAAATACTCCCGATGAATCCCCGGAGGGATTCCCAATGCGATCATGGCCGCCTCAATAAGCAATGTGCCCGAACCGCACATGGGATCAATAAACGTACCTTCTCCTTTCCACCCCGATTTCAGGATCATGCCTGCGGCAAGCACCTCGTTGAGCGGTGCTTCGGTTTGTGCAACGCGGTATCCGCGCTTGTGCAGCGACTCTCCCGAACTGTCCAAAGCCAACGTGCATTTATTGTGCGAAATATGAATGTTGAAAACAACATCGGGATTGGTAAGGCTTACCGACGGGCGTTTCTCGTATTTCTCATTGAACCAGTCGGCTATGGCGTCCTTTACTTTATACGCCACGAACTTGGAATGGGTGAAAATATGCGAATACACCACCGCATCAATAGAGAACGTTTTGTCGAGCGACAAATATTCTTCCCAATTCAACTGTTTCAATGCTTCGTACACCTCATCGGCGGTTTCGGCTTTGAAATCATAAATCGGTTTTAAAATCCGCAATGCCGTACGGCAATGAACGTTTGCCTTGTACATCAGGGCTTTGTCGCCGGAAAACGACACCATGCGTGTACCGATTTCCACATCATCGGCACCTAAGTTGGTTAATTCTTCGGCTAACACATCTTCGAGTTCCGCCATAGTTTTGGCGATAAGAGGAAATTTTTCGGAGTGGGACATTTAATTGTTTTATTTTAAAGATGCAAAGGTAGTGAAAATTTGGGATTTGGGGTATTTGACAAAAAGAAGTATCGAAACAAAGAATCTACTTTTTTTGCAGATATTCCAAATGAATTGATTACTTTTGTTTTCACGATGAGACAAAAGCATGGAAATAAACTTTGAGAAAGAATATTTGCGTGAGCTGTATGAGGAAGGAAAAACAACGAACAGGAAATATCGTTTTCAGCCTGAAATTGTCAAACGGTATCAAGCGCGCATCAGGACACTCGAACGGGTTCAAAAAACGGAAGATCTTTTTGCTTTCCGTTCATTGAATTATGAAAAGCTGAAAGGTGATAAAAAAGGCTTAGAATCCATTCGCGTAAACGACCAGTACCGCATTGAATTCAAAACTACTAAAGTGCTTTCCGAAAACGTGGTAACAATTTGCCGCATTATAGAACTGTCAAACCACTACAAATAAACCGATTATGAAAAAATATACTTGTGTCCGTCCCATTCATCCCGGTGAAATATTGAAAGAAGAAATTGAATACCGCGGAATATCCCAAAACAAACTTGCCGCACAAATGGGCATTTCTTACAAAATGTTGAATCATATTTTAAACGAACATCGCCCAGTTACTACCCAAACAGCCATGCTTTTTGAAGCCGCTTTGGGGATTCCCGCTTATACACTCATCGGGATGCAAACAGATTACAATATGGATTTGGCAAGCAAGGATAAAACGTTTGCCCGCCGTCTTGCCGAGATACGGAACGCTGCATCAATTCTTTGATTTTTAATGGATCACCGACTCTGAACCGGTGCGGCGAGCCGCATCTACAATTTCACTTTTATATTTTTTCCCTTCCCTTCATTCCAAAACGCATCCAATGCCGTAACCACATACGTGTAACTATTTTTCCCGCCTTCATAGGGTAGTGTGAAAAAGTTATCGGGCGTAAGGCCAACGATATTTTCGGCACGATTAATGTCGGCTTTTTCGCCTTGGCGGAAGCGATAAACCACAAACCGCTGCGCGGCCTCGGGGTTTCGGGGTTGTTTGTTGTGATCCCACATAAGGAAGTGCATATCTTCGGTAAAAACTTCCGCAAGGTTTCTCACTTTCCCGGGTTTTCCGTCGTGCATGTGCGTGTAGGCGGGAATAAGGGCTTTCGCCCGATGGATATCGGTTTTTAACCTGTCGGCAGCGCCATCGGTGTTCTCCGTGATGAGGTAACCGTACCAGTAACAATTGCCGTTGACAAACGTCATTTCGCGCGACATGCGGATTTTCGTGTCCAACTCGTTTTTATCAATGCTGCGTTTCAAATCCTGCCCGATATACAACGGTTGCCCGAAATTATTTTTGTTCCACCAGTGCAGCAATGTCGTGTAATCGGCAGCCTTGTGACCGATTTCCCAATACAGTTGCGGCAGGTTGTAATCAATCCAACCCTTTTCAATCCACAGTTTTACATCGGCATATAAGGCGCTGTAGTTTTCCAACCCGTTGGTATCGCTTCCGGAGCCATCGGGCGTGTTTTTCTTATTCCGGTAAATGCCGAACGGACTGATGCCGAAACGCACCCACGGTTTGGTTCCCGCGATGGTAAATTTTACCTGCTGAATAAGCAAATTCACATTATTCCGTCGCCAATCGGCGCGCTGCGAAGCAGCGAATCCCTGCGATGCGGCATATTTTTTGAACGCATCATCGTCGGGAAAATCGCTCCCGGCTATGGGATACGGATAAAAATAATCATCCATGTGAATGGCATCTACATCGTACCGGGAGACAATCTCGCGCACCACATCGCAAATAAACGTTCTATTTTCGGGCAGTCCGGGGTTAAAAAACAACTGGTTGCCGTATTGCACAAAACGCTCAGGATGTTG
>JAQVEB010000083.1 GCA_028698105.1 Petrimonas sp.
CGATTTAAGTGTGTTTTTTCTCTTCGGAGGTTCGGGTGGGATCGCGTTTTCGGCAATTCCTACCGATTGTTGATAGTCCGCAAACGTTCGGCCCGGATTTCGGCGTTTCCACTCGGTGAAATTATTGTCCATCTTTTTGCCGCACGATGAACACATTACCATATATTCGGACTTCATCTCGTTCAGTGAGCCGCAGTGGTTGCATTTAAGATAATATTTCATGTTTCAATTCAAGCTTAGGTTTTATCTGATGGTTATGCAATAAAATTACTGATTCTCGTACATTTTACCCAATAATTCGCTAAAAGCGTAAAAGAACATCGCGTAGGGCAACGCCATACGGACGTAATATGCACTCAATTTTGAGCGCTTTAATGCGTTTCCCGTTCCACATTCCCGCGTGTAAACGAAAAATAAATTCCCACGAGACTAATCAGCGAAAACGTTACAAAACCCCACTTCATCGCTTTCAGGAAAACATTGTTGCCTACGGCATCAACGGCTTTGCCGTTAAACAGAACCGCAAAGAAAAGCGTGACGATGGTCATGCTCACAATTTGACCGAAGACGCGCATGGAAGCTGCCGTGCCTGACGCTTGGCCGTATCGGCTTCTGTCCACCGAACTCATGATCGTGTTCATGTTGGGCGATGAGAAGAACGCGAATCCCAATCCTACCCATATCAAGATGGTAACAATAAACCACACCGGCGTTTGCGCCGATAAAAAGGCCAATGCACCCAACCCCAGCGAACACATAGCCATGCCGAGCGTAGCAAAGTAACGCGGCTGGATTCTATCGGAAAGTTTACCGACAACGGGCGAAAATATCGCCATCATCAGCGGCTGCGCAATAATGATGGTTCCCGCCTGTTGCGGCGACAATCCCTGGATTTTCTGTAAATAAAGGCTCAAAAAGAAAATAATGGCAAACGTGGCGGTATAATTGATGAGCGCCGCAATGTTGGAGAACGCGAAAAGCCTGTTGTGCGTAAATAATTTCGTGTCGAACATCGGGAAAGAAATGCGGTTCTCCATAAACCAAAACGTTACCAGCAGACTGATTCCGGCAAATAGCAGCAGCCATCCCGTGACGGAGGGGATTAACGAAGACCCGTAAACCAACGACGAGAGGCCAATCATAAAAACCACCGTCCCTTTCCAGTCCGTTTTGCTTATCGCTGCGCGATCGGGTTTGTCTTTCGCGAGAAACAGGAACGCGATAACCGTTGCAACCACGCCCAGCACGGCGGCAATATGGAACAACGCGTGCCACCCGATGTGTTGCGTGATAATTCCTCCGATGAACGGGCCCAAAGCCAATCCCGTATAAACCGAAGCCACCGATATACCGATTACCTGTCCGCGATTTTTTTGTGGGAACGACGAAACCAAAATGGCCTGCCCCGTGGTATTGGAAAATGCCGAACCGATACCTTGCAAAAACCGCGCGACGATGAGCCACGTGCCGTTGGGCGCTATCGCACACAAAAAAGAGGCGAACGTGAAAATGATCAACCCGATCTTGTAAAGTTTGGCATTTCCCGAAGCATCGCCCCATTTGCCCACGGGCAACAGAAACATGGCCGTTGCCAGCAGAAAAGAGGTGATTACCCAGCTTAAGCCGATAGCATCGAGCGAGAAAGTTTTTTCGATTGCCGGTAGCGCAATGTTTATAGATGATATGAGGAAAGTCCCCATAAACGATGTAACCGCAACTACCAGCAGCGTAGATATTTGTTTGTTTGTCCAAGCCATTGAATAGAAATTCCGTAAATTAATGCAAAATCATGTTTTGAAGGATGAAGACAGCGGCGCCACCTACATATCCGATCAAAGCCATTAACGATATTTTTTTCAGATACCAGCCGAACGACACGCCTTCCAATCCCATCAAAATAACACCCGCTGCCGATCCGATCACCAAAATACTGCCTCCCACGCCCGCGCAGTATGCCAGAAAATGCCAGAAGGTGCCATCAACTACGAAGTTTTGCATAAAAGCCGCATTAGACGCGGTGGTTATGGTTGCAGGATCAATCACGGGATACATCCCGATGGCTGCCGCCACCAACGGCACGTTGTCAACAATGGAAGACAAAATGCCGATCGTAAATCCCTGGGCATACACGTTAGGCATGTGCTGCGCCATATAAGCCGATAATCCTGAAAGTATGCCGGCGTTTTTCAACGCATCTACCGCCATTAGTATTCCGAGGAAAAACATGAGCGTGGCAAAATCCAACCGTCCCAATACCTTGGTAAGACGCATTTTGGAATCTTCCTGCATGTGTCGTTTCCGGTTATAAATAATTTCGGTTAATATCCACAGCAAGCTCATTCCCAAAAGCAGCCAGATAAAAGGCGGCAAATGGGTTATGATCTTGAAAACGGGTGTGAGAACCAATATGCCTATTCCGAAAATTAAAATGCCCAATCGTTCTGTGTCTTGAAGATTTTCGATGAGAGCGTGGTGTTCGTCGTTTGTCTCTTTTCCGGTTTGTCCGGAAAGCCTGCCCTTGATGAATGTTTGGGCGATCAACACCGGAATTACCAGAGAAACAATGCTCGGCAGTATCAAACTGGGTGTTATTGCTACGGTAACGTTCCCCTTAACCCAAAGCATGATGGTGGTAACATCGCCGATAGGCGACCACGCGCCGCCGCTGTTGGCTGCCAGCACAATAATGCTGCCGAAAAGCCATCTTTCCTGTCTTTCGGTCAGGATGCGCCGCATCAACATGACCATCACGATGGTGGTAGTTAAGTTATCGAGGAGAGCCGACATGAAGAAAGTGATCGCACTGACGATCCACAACAATTTTTTCTTGTTCCGGGTGGTGATGTGTTCCGTGATATACATGAATCCGCCATGGGAATCAATGAGTTCCACAATTGTCATGGCTCCCATCAGGAACAAGATGGTTTCCATGATGTCGCCCAGATCTTCCAAAATCTGATGGTTGATCACGAAATTCCGTATTTGTTCGATAAAGGAATGTTCTGTTAAATCGTGATTCTCAACGAAGTGTCGAAAAGTTTCTTCCGATATTTTAGGCACGATTTCGGGGGCTACATACATGTAGATTACCCATAACAAACTTCCGATAAAAAGGGCGACGCCGGCCTTGTTGATCCTGAGCGGGTGTTCCATGGCAATTAAGGCATAGCCGATCAGGAAAATAGCGATCATTAATACAATCATAGTGTGCTTTTTAAAAATGCGGACAAATGTAATTATTTTTTCGCTTACAACTCACTAAAAGATAAAATATGTTATTGCGTAGAATTAAAAAAATAAGTATTCAACGTTAGACAGCCCTCATCTTCTTGTTTCAATTGCCGCGTCATTTAGGATGTAGATGAGAATGAGTTACAGCATTGGGCTTTAGCCCAGGTTTGAAAGCTGTAAATTTTGGCTAAAGCCGGTTTTTACTGTTTTTAATTGAGGTCTCAAAAAAAAATCTGCTATCAAATTGTCATTCTGAATGGAGCTTTAGCGAAATGAAGAATCTATTTAGCTTGACAATGCAGATGTTTCACTTCGTTCAACAAAATGAAACTACAGTGATACTTTTGAGACAACCTCCAATTGAAAACATAGATGCATTATTTTTTGAATTTTACCAAACGGGATGTTATTTTTCCGCCTGAAAGGTATTGATCCACCGGAACAAGTGATCCACGTCTTCTTTGCGGATCAGATCGGCGCCTTCGGTCATGGTTGCGGCAGTGCCGCAGGCCACGCCGTAGCGGATCACTTCGCGCATGCGCATGCCGCGCGTGAGCGCCAGCGTCATGCCGGCCACCATGCTGTCGCCCGCGCCAACCGTGTTTTTCATCAACACCGGCGGAGCGGGGACGTGTTCCACGATTTCGGGCGTAACCAGCAGGGCGCCTTTCGGCCCCATGGAAACCACTAGCGACTGGCAGTTATTTTCCGCCAGAAATTCGCGTGCTTTTTGTTGCACCTGCATCCCCGACAGGTGTGGCACGCCGCACAAAAAACTCAACTCGTTGAGGTTGGGTTTCAGCATGAAAACACCTGCCTTTGCGCCGTGTTTAAGCGGCTCGCCTGAGGTATCGAGGATAACTTTCGCGTTTTTTGCGTTTACGATTTCGGTTACCCCGGCATAGAAATCCACATCCATTCCCGGAGGGAGGCTTCCGCTGGCAACCAGGTAATCGCCTTCTTCCACCGCCGATTCTATCTCGCGCAGGATCGTTTCTTTTTCTTCCCGGGTGATATTGGCTCCCGGCATCACAAAACGGTATTGTTTGCCGTTGGCCTCGTCCACAACCGAGAGGTTTTCGCGTGTCCATTCGTTTGTTTGTATCCGTTTGTGGCGAATGCCTCCTTCCGAAACCAGTTGTTCCAGATGATCTCCGCTAAATCCTCCTCCGAAAAACAAACAAAGAGAATCGCCACCAAGCTCTTTGATGGCTCTTGAAACGTTTATTCCGCCGCCGCCGGCTTCAAAACTGGGCGCGCTGCAGCGCAGTTTGTTATCGGGTAAAAGGTTTTTAACCGTGGAGTTTTTATCTACTGCCGGATTTACGGTGAGGGTGATGATTTTGTTCATGATTAGAAAGATTGTTAAATTTTCTTATTGTTCTTATTAGGTTTAGGCATATAAGTCACAGGGCTGCATTGCGAAAAATTTACTTTCGCTTTTAAAGGAAACTTATAATTTTGAATATATAATTCGACTAATCTTTTAAATTCATTTTCTTTTTGTTTTGCAAGATTGCCGTAAAAATTGAAAATAAAATAATCAATTTTTCCATTGCGATTAAAATAAATTCTGTTGAATGATCGGGTTGGGCCCTCCCATTCAAAGCCATTCTTGGATAAAAAATCTCCCAAACTCAGTAAGAAATCACGATATGCATTTTGTAATTCTGTTTGCTCTTTGCTTGTTTTAAAAACAGCTTTTGCGGGGTCAACATGAATAGCGCTTTTATATTTGTTGTCTAAATCGACGACGGAGATGTTTAGTGCACCCGCCTCTTGAAAACTAAACACTTTTTTTTGTCCGTAAATTTGACAAAAGATGAAAAACAAAAAACCAAATGAAATTAAAATCTTTTTCATGATTAAATATAGCTTTTAAAATTAGTAGTCTTCTTCCTTAAACCACCCCGAATACATCAGGTAGTTGGCGGCGATTTTCTGATTCATTTCTTTCGATTGCTCAGGATCAACTTTCTTTACAAATTTTGCCGGAACGCCTGCGTAGATGCTCCCGGGTTCAACCTGCGTGCCACTGAGCACTACGGAGCCTGCGGCTATAATGGCGCCTTCGCCTATCACGGCGTGATCCAACACAATGGCGCCCATGCCGATAAGCGCGCCGTTTTTTATTTCTGCGCCGTGGATCACCACGTTGTGTCCGATGGATACATCGTCGCCCAAAATCGAAACCGATTTTTGGTACAGCGTGTGAATAACCGTGCCGTCCTGCACGTTTACCCGGTTACCGATGCGGATGGAGTTTACATCGCCGCGCAGCACGGCGTTGAACCAGATGCTGCAATCGCGGCCGATAATTACATCGCCGATAACGGTAGCATTATCTGCCAGATAGGTATTTTCGCCAATTTCGGGTGTGAAACCACGAACTGATTTTATAAGTGCCATATTTACTTGTTACCGGTTACGGGATACGAGTTATGAGTGAAGTTTGATTATTGAACATTTAGCAAGGAGCAAATTACGCAGAGGCAATGCAATAGTTCAACGAAAAGAACGCGAAACGAAACGCATTTAAATTTCTTTTGTTTTTTCTTTCAACCACGCTTTCTCTTCATCCGTCAGATGAATTTGAAGTTTATCGTAAACCATTTGGTGGTAGTTGTTAAGCCACTCGATTTCTTTATCGGTCATCAGGCTTTTTTCGATAGGCTTGGTATCAATATGGCAAAGCGTGATGGTTTCAAAGTTATAGAATGTACCGAAATTCTCGGTTTTTTTGTATTCCTGCGTAACAACAAGATTTTCCGTGCGAATACCGTACTCATCAGCGCGATAGACGCCCGGTTCGTTAGACGTTACCATTCCTATTTGCAACGTAGTCGGATTTTCTTCCAACCGGATGTTCTGCGGCCCTTCGTGCACGTTTAGGAAGTGCCCGATGCCGTGTCCCGTGCCGTGCCAGTAAGTTTGGCAGTTGTCCCACAGCGCTTTGCGTGCTAAGACATCGAGTTGCGAACCCCGGGTTCCTTCGGGATAAATAGCCATCGCTACGCCAATATGTCCTTTCAGTACGTTGGTGTAATCCGCGCGCATTTGTTCTGTGGTTTCGCCTACGGCCCATGTGCGGGTAATATCGGTAGTTCCGTCAATATATTGCGCGCCGGAATCAATCAATACCAAACCCTTTTGTTCCACTTTTGAGCAGGATTCTTCGGTTGCGCTGTAGTGGATGATGGCGCCGTGGCCGGCGTAGCCGGCAATGGTTCCGAAGCTTTCGCCCACGTACTTGTCTTGCTGCGAACGGTATTCGCGCAACTTTTCGGCAATCGTGAGTTCGGTGACTTCGCCGTTGGGGAGCGCTTCTTCCATCCAGCGATAGAATTTCACAAGTGCTACGCCGTCTTTCACCATCGCGTTGCGGAAACCTTTGAGTTCGGTTTCGTTTTTTACGCTTTTCATCAAATCAACGGGAGAAAACGGAACGTCCACCACGTTGCAGGTTGTGGAAAGTTCTTTCAGAAGGGTGTAATTTATTTTGTTTCCGGTAACGCAAACGGTACTCTTCGCCGGCAATTTCTTCACGTAATCGAAGATTTTTCCGTAATCGGCCAATTTCACACCTTCCGATTTCAGCTCTTGTTTTGCCTCGTCGGTCAATTTATCGGGGTCAATAAAAAGAACCGATTCTTTTTTCGAGATATAGCCGTAGGCTACCGCCACGGGGTTGTATTCCACATCGTTGCCGCGAATGTTGAATGTCCATGCTACGGCGTCGAGCGTGGCGATAATGATGCCGTCGGCATCGTGTTTCTTCAGCTCTTCAACAATGCGTTTGATCTTGCTTTTCGCGGATTCGCCCGAAATTTCTTCCGGCAGGGTAAAAATGGCATTTTTAGGTACTTCCGGCTGGTCTTTCCATATTTTTTTGAACGGATCGTATTTGGTTTCCAGTTTTATTTCTTTCGCTGCCAGTTTTTGTTTTATTTTTTTTGCTTCCGATGCCGCATATACCAAACCGTCAATGCCCACTTTGCCGCCTTTTCCCACTTGCTCCACAATCCAGTCAATCATATCGGGAGTGCCGGCAACACCCATTTTATAGAGGTCGAATCCTGTGCCCGCCAACTGTTCCCCGGCTTGCAAAAAATAGCGCGAATCTGTCCATACGCCGGCTTTATCTTTGGTAACCACAGCTGTTCCGGCCGAACCGGTGAATCCGCTGATCCATTTGCGGCTTTCCCACGATTTGGGAGGATATTCGCTCAAGTGCGGGTCGGTGCTGGGGATAATAAACGCGTCTAATTTTTTTGCTTCCATGAATTTCCGCATGGCCGAAAGTCTTTCGGGAATCTGATTCGATTTCATAATAAGTTTGTATTTAATGATTTTTTAAAGTAACAAATGTAACGAAAAAATGTTACATTTGAGGGTTAAAAACAACGAAATAAATGAAAACTTCCATTGAGCTTAAAAATATGCGTTTCTACGCCTATCACGGTGTTTTTCCGCAGGAAACGGTTTTGGGAAATGAATTTGAGGTGAGCGTGACGATGGATGCCGATATCACCAAAGCATGCCAAACCGATAATGTGGAGGACACGATAAATTATGCCGATGTGTATGATTTGGTGAATGAAGAAATGAAAATTCCTTCGAAACTGATTGAACACGTGGCTCATCGGATATTTGAAAAGGTGAAGAACCGGTATCCGCAGATAACTTTTCTTAAAATTCGTCTGGCAAAGTTGAATCCGCCGGTGAATGGGGAAGTTGAACGTAGTGAAGTGATTATTTGCGAATAAAAATGTAAAATGATCATCCGCAAAGTGTCCTAAGGGCTTTATCTATTGCCACGACTTTTAAGTCGTGGGATAATGATGTCTAAGAATTACGGGCTTTAGCCCAATAATAGTATAAATTTCGGCTAAAGCCTATCTACTCTGTATCTCAAAAACCACGCCCTAAAGGAACGTGGCAATTGATGTAGGATATTATGCGGATAATCATAAAATGTAGATTATGAGTAAGTTATTTTTAATTTTTCTGTTTTTTTCGGTTGCACTTATCGGTTTAACACAAAACACACCGCCGATAATTCCGTTACCGAAATCGTTTCAGCCGATGAACGAGGTGTTTAAACTGAAAGATAACCTCAGCATCGGCGTTAACGATCCTTCTTTTGAAAAAGAAGCTCAATATCTTCAAAAACAGTTATTTGTTGTAAAAAGTATAACGGTTTTCTTAGCGGATAATGAATCCAAAGCCGATATCGTACTCAAAAAGCAAGACCCCGGTAGTAAAATAGCAGGAGCCTACGCGATGAAAATGGATCACGGAAAAATAACCATTTCTGCAATGGACGACGCCGGTATTTTTAACGGCATTGTTTCTTTGCTTCAACTGGTTTCGATGTCGAAAGATAATTCCGTATCGTGCTGGAATATTGCAGATTATCCGCTTTATCCCTGGCGTGGATTTATGCTGGACGAATCGCGTCACTTTTTCGGCAAAGAAAAAGTGAAACAGTTGTTGGATTGGATGGCGTTTTACAAACTGAACCGGTTTCACTGGCATTTAACCGATGATCCCGGATGGCGCATCGAAATAAAGAAATATCCTTTACTGGCCTATATCGGCGGCATCGGAAACCACACCAACCGCAACGCCGAAGCGGCATATTACACACAGGATGATATCAGCGAAATTGTGAATTACGCTGCTGAACGTAAGATCGCTATCATCCCCGAGATTGACATGCCGGGGCATGCGCGAGCCGCCAATCGCGCCTATCCGCAATTCAGCGGCGGTGGATCGGAACGGTATCCCGATTTTACCTTTGATCCCGGTAACGAAAAAACGTATCAATATCTAACGGATATTCTGAAAGAGATGAACGTGCTTTTTCCTTCGGAAATGATCCATTTGGGAGGGGACGAAGTCCATTTCGGCAACGAACAATGGAACAGCAACCCCGGAGTGAAAGCCCTGATGGAGAAACAAAAAATGAGTACGTTGGCCGAAGTGGAGAAATATTTTATGGTTCGGATGGCCGATTCGTTATATGCCATGAACGATAAGTTTCTCGCGTGGGACGAAATGGCCGATATTTCACTTCCCATCAACAAAACCATAATCTTTTGGTGGCGGCACGACAAACCTGAACAGCTAAAAAAAGCGCTCGATAAGAATTACAACGTAGTCCTCTGCCCCCGTATTCCGCTTTATTTCGATTTTGTGCAAGATTCCACGCACGTTACCGGACGGAGATGGGCTGGTGCTTTCAGCGATTTGCAAGGCGTGTATGAATTCCCCGGAAAAGCGGTTGTTGGTAAAGCGCGGCAAGATCAAATATTGGGTATTCAGGCGAATTTATGGACGGAAACCGTGGGAACGGGAACCCGATTGGATTACCTCACTTTTCCGCGCATGAGTGCGTTGGCTGAGGCTGCCTGGAGCGAAAAAAGAGATTACGGCGATTTTCTCCACCGGCTTGATCGGCAACTCCCGCTTTATCGCGCTGAAAATATCTATTTTTTCAATCCTTTTGCCGCATCAGATAACCCCGAACCACAATATTAAAGACTATTAGGATTTTTGATTAGAAAAGAACAATGACTTTTTGTTATCTTTGCAAAAATTTTCCGGCGAAAAATGAATGAAACCTCAAGTGAAATAATGCTTTCCACAAACGACGAAGAGCAGGTGATCGAAACTGCGGCCGTTAACGGGGAAATGGAACCATTGATGCTGCGCACCGAAAATCTGGTGAAAAAATATGGCAAACGAACGGTTGTAAATCATGTTTCCATTAATGTAAGGCAGGGTGAGATCGTTGGGCTTCTGGGGCCGAACGGAGCCGGAAAAACCACCACGTTTTACATGACGGTAGGCTTGATCGTCCCCAACGAAGGCGAGATTTACATCGGGAACAGAAACATTACCAAATATCCGGTGTACAAGCGTGCGCAGAATGGTATCGGTTATCTGGCTCAGGAAGCATCTATTTTCCGGAAAATGACGGTGGAAGATAATATCAAATCGGTATTGGAGTTCACCGATAAAACGCCTACGGAACAGAAACGCAAGTTGGAGAGCCTGATCTCGGAATTCGGATTACAAAAAGTGCGGAAAAACCAGGGTGACCGGTTATCGGGAGGCGAACGCCGCCGTTCCGAGATAGCGCGTTGTCTGGCAATTGATCCGAAATTCATTATGTTGGACGAACCGTTTGCAGGGGTAGATCCTATTGCCGTGCAGGATATCCAGTCCATTGTGGCGCAACTCAAATATCGCAATATCGGTGTGCTGATAACCGACCACAACGTGGACGAAACGCTGAGTATTACCGATAGAGCTTATTTGTTGTTTGAAGGGCGTGTGCTTTTTCAGGGAACGGCGGAGGAACTGGCTGCAAACGAAGTGGTTCGTGAGAAATACCTGGGGCGCGATTTCGAACTGCGTCGCAGAAAGTTTGAACCGCAATAACCTATGGCACGACTTTTAGCGATTGATTACGGGAAAAAACGCACGGGAATCGCCGTCAGCGATCCGCTGCAAATTATTGCCAACGGGCTTACAACCGTAGAAACCAACGCGATTTTCGATTTTTTGCAGGATTACCTTGAAAAAGAAAAAGTAGAAACCATTGTTGTGGGATTGCCCAAACAAATGAATAACGAAGCATCGGAAAACATGAAACGCATTGAGCCGTTTGTGAACCGGTTGCGAAAAATATATCCCGCCATTCCGGTGCAATATTACGATGAGCGTTTTTCATCGAAAATGGCGCATCAAGCGATGCTGGACGGCGGATTAAAGAAAAAAGACAGACAAAACAAAGCGCTGGTGGACGAAATCAGTGCGACCATTATCCTGCAGGGATATATGGAAAGTAAAAGAGCGTTTGATATTTGATGTTCGCTGTTTGAAGTCTGGACTTCACAAATGTCAAACTTCAAATCCCCAAACATTTTGATTATGATTTTACCTATTTATATATTTGGGCATCCGGTATTGCGAAAAGTTGCCCGCGATATTGATACTGCAACTTATCCGAATTTGCCGGAATTGATACAAAACATGTTTGAAACCATGTACAACGCCGACGGCGTGGGCTTGGCCGGACCGCAGGTGGGTCTTGAAGATCGTATTTTCGTGGTG
>JAQVEB010000373.1 GCA_028698105.1 Petrimonas sp.
TAAAGTACTGTTTGTTCGAATCGCAAATATACTCAATTTTATCCGTTACAGACGGATAATTTTTAGACTTAATGAAGGCAACGATTTCGTCTATCTGATGTTGGGTAATGGTAAGTCTTCCTTTTCCGTAATCATCGATTTCTCCGTCAAATGGCGTCAGATAACCCCATTTTATGAAAAAGTCCGTTAAATCCTTTTCTGCTACTTCGCATACCGTTTTCACGAACTCAAGCTGTTGCTCTCCGGCCGTCGGTTTATCGGGATTGATACGGATCTGTTCGTGAAAATCTTTATAAAAATCGGTGTATCCGCATGCATCTGCCAAATATAGTTGCAATTGCCACAATGAAACTAACTTACAGAACACATCGTCCTCACCGGGATGTGGCATATGATTAACAAACGAATTGTAATAGGCTTTTTCGTAACGGTTGTTGAACCTTCCCATTTCCTCGGCTTCCAACCTTGACGGATTGCCCCATTGGGTTTGAACGTATAAAGAATACACATTATTGGAAACTTCAGTCATCCCGAGCCATTTGAATCCCGGACGCGTTTGATTGATATGCCCTAATTCATGAGCAGGACCCCAAGGTTCCGATTTTAACGCCGAAACCTTTAAAATTGTATTTGACGTTGAAACATGATAACAAGTTCTGTAAGAAGTCGCATACATATACGAGGTGTACACGACATGAAAATAAGCCCTGTTCACAGGATGTCGGTTATATTTCATCAATCCGATGAATTCCTGTTCCAATCTCACCAAATCATCATAAGCAGCTATCAAATCGGGACCGTTATTGGCTGCATACGTTTTAAAATCTTCGGTCGGAAATGTTAAATGGGCATATTCTCCCAACACATCAAAGTAAGAATCTGTAGCCGCATTGAGCAAACGCGTCCAATCCGAAGGCCGATGTTTTTGGGAATCGTAATATCCGTTGATCTGACCTGTTGCAAAATGAATTTTTACGGGTGAGGCAATTTTATAATCGGGAGTATGATAAAAGACATACACCAATCCTTTGTTTTTCATTTTAAGTTTGTTCATCCCTTCCGCTAATGAATAAAACGAAGTATTGTTATACCCATCTCCGTTGGGTTTATTGAGATCCTGTACTTTTATACTAAGAGAGTAACCCTTGGTTTCACCCACAAAAACCACCAGATCTTCACCCTGAGAAACACTGATACCCGTAGGATTATCTAGCAGACTATACGTTGACGTCTTGTTTACTTTTGCCCAATCGTCGGGATGAGGCCAGGCCTTGTATTCCTGAATCCTGAACTCTTTGGGATATTTTCCGTTGTATAAATACAAAGCAATGTTGCGATACAGGCTTACCGGAATTTTCTCGATATCGGTTAACGTGATCCCCGGTCGCAGTTCCGAACAGGTAATATCCGAAAATATAGTCAGGGCGTCAAAATTGTCCGGATTACGACGATAAAATTCCATCTCGGCACAACTGGCAAAGCCTTGACCATCACCTGTGCCTGATTTTACCACAAAACGTATACACAAGGGTTTTTCAACTGGTTTTTCGAATACGACACGTGTCGGTATCGATGAGCCTTTAAAATCGTAATCCATTATTTTTACGCATGTTGGATTATCCTCCGTTTTTATCCATATTTCGACTTCCTTGAATCTTCCGTTATAACCATCTGTCCTTGGATAATAAATAAAATAATCGATGCTTTCTTGATTCTCAAAAAAATAATCGAGTGTAATGGGAAAATAATCCGGTGCCGTATTGTCCCAATTGGAATGATAAAGAGTGCTGAAATCCCCATCAAAAGACTTTTCGATGTTCTCTCCACTTTGAAAAGACGAAGCTTTCCCGGAACTGACGGGCACCTTAATGTCGTCTTTGATGTCGTCGGTATCCCCTCCGGTATATCCTGTCTGTCCTTTCTGTATGACCTGCACTTTCTTTTGCAAATTCCCGTTTGTTTGTTTGATCAAAATTTCTCCCCGCCTTTCTGTTTCATCGGTATTCCAATCGACCTTAAATTTGAAAGTATGGGTAACCATTGCTCTTGTGCCCGATTCGATCTGATGGAGCCAATCGACATCGGAAGGAATGATTATTTCGTATTCTATATTGGAAGTAATTTCAAGATCGATTTCTCCTCCTTCCGCTTCCACCGTGAAAATTTCGGAGGAAACGATGATGGCCGGGGCCTGTCCGATTTGTTCAACCGTAACTGTTTCCGTCAAATTGCCGGCAGAAATCATTATCTGTCCGATACGCGAATCCATTTCGGTATTTTCCTTTACGGAAATAATCAAATTGTTCCCTGACTTAATGGCACTCAACCAATCCTTTGCATCAGGTTGAATAGCAAATGTCCAGGAATCGATATTGGTAGTTATACTTATGGAGCGCTGAGATTGACCGGCTTCAAATGTTATATTTTTCTCCTTTACGGTTAGCGTTGGAGGTTCTTCTGAAGGCGTGTCGCTGCATCCATAAAATAATAAGCTCAAAAAAAGTGGTAAGACAAATAAAAAAAATTTATTATATTTCATTATTAGATGAATTGAATAGTTTTAACGCAAGTTATTATACTAAAATATAACAACTTGCGTCATCTATAAGGAATAATTATTCATACTTGCCTACAACAGTGGAACATAGATCTCAAAATAAA
>JAQVEB010000084.1 GCA_028698105.1 Petrimonas sp.
GATAAACAACCATCGGAAAACCGAATTAAATTTTTATGGAAATACTTGTTGAAATACAAACGTTTTTTTACTCAGCTTATATTAGGACTGTTTATCGGAAGCATCTTACAACTAATTTTCCCGTTCCTTACGCAAGCCATTGTGGATACGGGAATTCAGGGAAAAGATATTCATTTTATATGGTTGGTGCTGATTGCGCAAATGATGCTGCTTTTCAGCCGGACGGCCATTGATTTTATTCGGCGTAAAATTCTGCTACACATCAGTACGCGCATTAATGTATCGTTGATATCGGATTTTTTTATCAAACTGATGAAGCTGCCCATGAAGTTTTTCGACACCAAACTCACGGGTGATTTACTACAACGCATTGAAGATCACCGCCGCATCGAAAACTTCCTTACCAATCAAACTATCACCATTATATTTTCGGCATTTACATTTATCATCTTTTCCATTGTTTTATTTATCTACAACGTTCCCATTTTTCTTGTCTTCCTCGTCGGCAGCATCTTGTACGGTGTTTGGATTTTGGTTTTTCTGAAGAAACGCCGCACGTTGGATTATAAGATGTTTGAACAACAAGGCATCAATCGTAATGTAGTGTACCAACTGATTACGGGTATGCAGGAAATAAAACTGCAAGGCTGTGAGCAGCGCAAACGCTGGGAATGGGAAGATGTGCAAGCAGACCTTTTTGATGTAAATATGCAATCGCTCAATTTGCGGCAGAATCAGGAAGCGGGCGGTATCTTTATCAACGAGCTGAAAAATATTCTGGTAACAGTGTTGGCAGCCACCGCGGTTATCAGTGGAAACCTAACGCTGGGTATGATGCTTTCCATCCAATACATTATCGGGCAATTGAACAGTCCGGTAGAACAAATAATGGGTTTCATCTATCAATGGCAGGATGTGAGCATCAGCCTCGACCGTATGAACGAAATCCATACCCAGCAAAACGAAGAAGATGCGGATCGCACAATCAATACACTTTTTGGAAACAACGCCGATATTAATATCAGCAACCTTTGTTTTAAATACGACGGAGCGCGTGCCGATTATGTACTTGATGATATTAACTTGAAGATTCCGCAGGGTAAAGTCACCGCCATTGTAGGTGCAAGCGGTAGTGGAAAAACTACACTCGTAAAGTTATTGCTTGGTTTTTACTCACCCAATGAAGGGAATATTTGGGTAGGTAATGAAAATTTGTCGAATTTCAACCTTGCATGGTGGCGCAGCCAATGCGGGGCTGTTATGCAGGAAGGTTATTTGTTTTCGGACTCCATTGCCCGAAATATTGCCATATCGGACGATGAAATAGATATGGAACAGCTTCGTTATGCCGCCTGCGTTGCCAATATTGCCGATTATATTGAGGCATTGCCGTTGGGTTATAATACCAAAATCGGACAAGACGGACAAGGTGTGAGCCAGGGGCAGCGACAACGAATATTGATTGCACGCGTGGTTTATAAAAATCCGCAATTTATTTTTCTGGATGAAGCAACAAACGCGCTCGACGCGAATAACGAAAAAGCTATTGTTGAAAATCTGTCGGAATTCTATACAGGAAAAACAGTGATAGTAGTGGCACACCGGCTCAGCACGGTAAAAAATGCCGATCAGATCGTAGTCCTCGATGCCGGAAAAATAGCGGAAGTAGGTTCTCACGAAGAATTAACACGAAAACGTGGAAAATATTATGAATTGGTGAAAAATCAGTTGGAATTGGGGAATTAAAGCCCACCCAACCCTCCCGAAGGGAGGGCTTTGGGAAGCCAAATGATGAATGTAATTGGACAAAAAATATGGAAAACAACAGATATACTGATACTGTAAAGGAATGCGTCACTTCAAAAGCCTCCCCTAAGGGGAGGTTGGAGGGGCTTGAACTTCGCAGCGAAAAGGTGCGCAATATTATCGGAAAAATACCTTCGGCGTTGGTACGTTACGGAACGGTTATTATCGGATTAGCACTGTTATCGTTGCTTGTTATTTCGGCTTTTATTCCATACAGAGAAACTGTTCCCGTAAAAATATCTGTGGTGGAAAGTGAATCCGGGCTTTATGGAAAAGCCATCGTTGCAAAAGACAAGTTAACCAAAATACACCTTGGAAACAATGTAGCGATAAATGATCCGCAATTGGGTTATCTTCAGGCAAAGGTGAGCCGTGTTTCATCACAACCATTTCCCGGAGACGGTTTTATGCGGGAAGTGGAAGTTTCATTTCCACCATCCGTTTCCGATAAGATACAAAACGGGGATGTAATGGAGGGACGCATTATCTTATCCGACATTCCCGTTTTAACAAAGTTCCTGCAATCGCTGGGGATAAGATTTGGTTAAGATATTATTAAGAAAAAGTTACTCGAAAATAACTTCCAGCACCACAATCTCCGATTGTGTGCCGATGCGGTATTGCGGTCCGGCAAGCCCCAAACCGGAGGTTACAAAAACATTGGTATCGTCTTTCTTTTTGTATCCGTGCGATACTTCAAACAGGAGGTCGGAAAGGAAGTTTGCGGGGAAAAACTGTCCACGGTGCGTGTGGCCATACAACGCTAAATCCACGTGCGAAAAAGCATCATCATCCAGGTCAATGGGATTATGGTCGAGCACGATCATCGGTAATGCAGTGTTCATCCGCTGCTCACGAATGATCTGTTGCAGGGGCTTGCGCACGGGAGCGTTTCGGTCTTCGCGCCCGACAAGGTAAAATGCGCTGTCAATCAACACGGCGGAGTCGCGCAACAGGGTAATTCCGGCAACGTTGTTCAGCCAGTTTATTTTCTCTTCGGCCTCGTAGCGGTATTCGTGGTTTCCTGTGCAGGAATACACGCCGAGCGGTGCGTGCAGGCGGCGCAACTCCTCATCCATGCGCTCGGTTCTCATCGGTTTTATACCTGCGTCTATGATATCGCCAACCAATAAAATAATATCCGGCCGCTGTGCGTTGATCAGTTCCACGTATTTTTCGGCATAACTTTTGTCAATCAGGTATCCCAGATGCCAGTCGCCGGCCATTACAATCCGCAACGAATCCTTGTTTTTTGCTTTTTTTTGCACAACGATGCGTTGATGTTCCACAACGGGATGATTGAACTTGTAATTCCCCTGGATCATCAATCCGATAACAAAGAAGAACGTCGCGATAAATACCGTACCCTTTGTTCTTCTGGGGTTTTGATGCAATTTTTGAGGCAGAAACGCCTTACGGCGGTGAATAACGAAGGCAACGTCTATAACCACAAGCCCCATGGTCATATACAGCACAAAAAGCATCCACGAAGTACCGAGAAAGGCGACGAAATGAGTTACATTATCGGGAAAACGATTCTGAAGCAGCAATCCGGCCAGATAAACCAAAAATTCAATGCCGAACAACCCTGCGTAAAATGCCCGAAACCCTTTTCTTGAACGAAGGATCTGCCATCCGCGCCAAAAAACGTAGATATTTAACGTGAGATGAAAAAAAAGGGCGTAAAAATAAACTTTCATATCGTTTAAGCTATGAAACTGAAGACGGATAGCTGTTTACTGAATGCTCAGGAAAAAACTCACCCACAAAGGTACGGAAAAATCAATGATCATGCCGTGAAAAAGTGCGATAACCACATAATCGGCTCCCGAAAATTTGGTAATGATGGGCAGTGTAGTGTCCATTGTGGTGGCGCCACCTGCGTTTATCGGTGCAAGTCGCCCGAAATATTTCACCATCCAGGGCGCAAAAATAAGCACAAGAAATTCGCGTACGATGTTTGCCAAGAGCGCCACCGTTCCCAGTTCCGCGCCCTTGTATTCGGATATCAGAATGCTGGAAAGCGAATAGTAGGCAAATCCCGATCCCACGGTCAGGCAATCAATTACGCTCCGGTTCGGCAAGGCGAAACTGACCAGCGCCACGGCGAGAAACGTGCCCAAGGTTGTAGCCAGTGGGATCAACACGATCTTGAACCCGAAAGAACGCACAACACGGAAGATGTTTTTGCTTGTCCCGATCTGGATGCCCACAAAAAACAACAACAGGTACAATATCCATTTCGATATCTCGCCCGACAGCAACGTGTCAGGGATCAATCCCACTGCTGCGAGAACGACTCCCAGCGCAAAAAATAGCAGGTATATAACGGAATCTCTCATGCGTTTTTCTCTTTTTTCCTGCGGAAAAATTTCCGATACACCCACCACGCGCAAAGCACGCTGCCCAACGTTGCGGCCAACGCAATCACAAACGCATCCAACCCGATCAGCCGGAAATTCTGCATCACCTGCTCGTTGTTGCCCACTTCCATCCCCAGAAAAAACAACAGCAGCACGATAATCGCGCTGATTATTTTTCCCACGTATTTGGTGAAGCGACTGTTGCGAAACAGCCTGCCGACAATGATCCCCGAAAAAATGATTAAAAAGATGTTGATCATAAAAAGAAAATCACGAAAGCGTTTCTATTTAACCGAAAGCAAAGATAATAATTTTATGATTATGGTATGTTGTACCCCATGCGCCACTACGTGGCAAAAGAATAGGACAATGCCCCATGTTCTTTTACGCTTTCAGCGAATTATCAGGGTAAAAATACGATAATTATTATAATTTTTAACGGTTGGAGATGTAATTATTTGGCTCCTTCCTGCGTCAGATATAGAAATTGAATGCAAAAAATAATCAAATGGAACGAAATTATTACTAAATTTTCGTAATTGTGTCTTAATCTTGTTAGGACGTAAATAAATTTGATTATTTTTGAGCCCGATTATTAGAGCCTATAAAAACAAGTTATTTTATGAAACGAACACTGCTTTTCTTTCTGAGTTGTTTCACCGCAACCATTTTATTTGCACAATCCCAGGTTACCGTAAAAGGCCAGCTTACCGGCCCAACCGAAAACGATCCGCTCCCATACGCAACCATTTCCGTGTCTAATGAAACTTCGCCGCAAGTTGCTTTCAAGAAACTGGCGACAGACGAAAAAGGGAATTTCACCGTAGCCCTTCCCGCAGGAAAATACTTTTTTTCGTTTAATTATGTCGGGATGAACGTGTTAAATAAAGATGTAGATGTCTCGGCAGATAAATCGCCGATGGATTTAGGTAAAATTCTGATGACCGAAAGTTCCACTCAGTTGGGCGAGGTGAGCGTAGTAGCGCAAAAACCGTTGGTGAAAGTAGAAATTGACAAACTGACCTACAGCGCCAAGGACGATCCCGAAGCGCGTACCTCCAGCGTCCTTGATCTGTTGCGAAAAGTACCGATGGTAACGGTGGACGGCGATGAGAACATTCAATTGAAAGGATCATCGAACTATAAAATTTATCTGAACGGAAAACCGTCCACTATGATATCGAGCAACCCGTCGCAAGTGTTAAAAAGTATGCCCGCGAACAGCATCAAGGATATCGAAGTGATCACCGATCCAGGCGCCAAATACGATGCCGAAGGCGTGGGTGGCATCATCAACATTATTACCGATAAAAAAGTGGACGAAGGCTATAACGGCTCCATCGGCGCCGGCGCCGGCACTCGCGGCGATTACAACGCCAACATGTACCTCACGGTTAAACACGGCAAATGGGGTTTCACCGGAAACGGAAGTTACTATGTCTATAATATGCCGGGCAGTGAATACAATTTCCACCGGAGGGACTTTTCGCGAACGCCCGAAACAATCCTTGATCAGCTCGGGACAAGCAAAAACTCCGGCATGGGGAATTTTATCAGCGGTTTGGTGAGCTACGAACTGGACACGCTCAATTTGTTCAGCGTTTCCGTAAACGGCTACACGGGTAAAGGCAAAAATACCGGAATTACCGATGTGGCTTCTACCGGCGGTTACGATTATACATACAAAAGAACAACGGGGAATACGCGAAATTATGGCTCACGAGAGTTGTCGGCGGATTATCAACGTTCGTTTTCCAAAAAAGGAAAACTGCTGACCATGTCATACAAATACAGTTACGATCCCAACGGCAGCGAGGGCAGTACCGTTATAACGGATACCACCGGCGTGCCGTTGCTTCGACCGGAGGATTATAAACTGAAGAACCTAAACGATGCTAACGGCAAAGAGCACACAGCACAGGTGGATTATGTGGACCCGATCACCAAGAACCATACCGTGGAAGCAGGGTTGAAGTATATCTTCAGGGATAACTCGAGTTTCACCGATAACCAGTATTGGGATTTCGCCGCATCGCAATGGAAAGAAGATATTGCGCGCAAGAACGATCTGGTGCATAATCAATACATTGCTTCGGCTTATGGAAGTTACGGTTACAAAACCGATAAATTCGGCTTGAAAGCTGGTTTGCGCGCCGAACAAACCCAGCAGAACATCAACTTTATCAGCCAAAACGATTCTTTGGTGAAAACCAAGTTTTTCGATATGGTTCCCTCACTCACACTTTCGTACCAACTGAGCATGACCAAAACATTGCGTCTGGGCTACAACATGCGCGTTTACCGGCCGGGTATCTGGTACCTGAATCCGTATGTAAACAACACAGATCCATTGAATATCAGCTACGGAAATCCCAATCTGGATGCCGAAAAGAATCACAATATATCGTTAAACTACGGTTCGTTCTCGCAGAAATTCAACCTGAACGCCAGCCTGAACTATTCGCTCACCAACAACGCCATCACATCGTATCAGTTTATGAAAGACGGTGTGAATCACAGCACGTACGATAACATCGGGAAAAGTCAGAGCATCGGTTTAAACGGTTATGTCAACTGGAGGCCGATAACTGCGTTGAATATTTACATGAACACGAACGTAGATTATATTGATATCCGCAGCAGCAAAGACCCGACGCTTAAAAACAACGGTTTCTCGTTCAGAGCTTTCAGCGGTGTTACATATACTTTGCCAAAAGATCTCAGACTGAGTTTCAATGCCGGATATTTCGGGAACCGTGTTGAGTTGCAAACCAACAGCTCGGCTTTCTATTTCACCTCATTCGGCGTAACCAAAAGTTTCTTCGAAAAGAAACTGGACATATCATTGCGCGGAAACAGTCCGTTCTCGAAATACAGGGAGTTTAAATCCACTACCACGGGTGCCAACTTCGAACAAAACAGCGTCTTTAAATTCCCGATGCGCTCGTTGAATCTTTCCGTTTCGTATCGCTTCGGAGATTTAAAATCTTCTGTGAAGCGTGTTCAGAGAGGGATCAACAACGACGATGTGAAGTCGGGCGGGGGAGACCAAAATACCGGCGGAGCCGGAGGCGTAACAACCGGAAGTTAAGCAGAGCACGTAACGTTATTGAAAGAAAAATCGTATCTTTGAAGCCGGATAACTTCAGGGATACGATTTTTTTATGTCGTATATTAAACACCGTAATTAACAGATTATCATGCGTATAGATATTCTTACCGTTTTGCCCGAAATGATTGATGGCGCGTTGAATACTTCCATTCTGAAACGCGCTCAGGACAAAGGGCTGGTTGAGTTTGGGCTGCACAACCTGCGCGATTATTCCACCGATAAACGGCATCGTCGCGTGGACGATTACCCCTTTGGCGGCGAAGCCGGCATGGTGATGCAGATTGAACCCATAGACCGGTGCATTGCCGCGCTGAAAGCGCAACGCGATTACGATGAAGTGATCTTCACCACGCCCGATGGTGAGCAGTTCACCCAAAAAACGGCCAACGAGCTTTCGCTCCTGAAAAACATCATCATTCTTTGCGGGCATTATAAAGGTGTGGATTATCGTGTGCGCGAGCACCTGATCACGCGCGAAATATCCATCGGCGATTTTGTGCTCACCGGAGGTGAGCTGGCGGCAGCCATGATTGCTGATGCGGTTGTACGCGTGATTCCCGGAGCTATCGGCGACGAACAGTCGGCGCTTTCCGATTCGTTTCAGGACGGATTGCTGGCTCCGCCCGTTTACACCCGTCCGGCCGAATACAACGGCTGGCGCGTACCCGATGTGCTCCTTTCCGGCCACGAACGAAAGATCGCCGAATGGCGGCTGGAGCAGGCGCATGAAAGAACCAAACGCTTGCGGCCGGATTTGTTGAAATAATTTCGTTACCATAATGTGATGCGGAATTTGTAGTTGTGCGCAAAAGTGAATAGAAAGAGCTACTTAATGCAACTCTTTTCCGATTTTTTCCGACTATTGTATAGGAATTTCGTGAAACGAAACAAAATAAAATTAATTCATGCTATGAAGTCAATTATCATTATAAGTTTTATTATTTTCGGATGCGTTTCATTTGGAGCTCAAGCCCAAACATACCAGATCAACAAACAAAACTACAATCATGTAATGTACACCCGGATGCCGGGAGATCCTTATAATCCTGCGCTTATGGGAATTGCTTCTACCATATCAGGTTTGGGACAAATTCTAAGCGGCGAAACAAAGAGAGGACTCGCTTTCATGGGTAGTACTTATGCGGCTTACGGACTTGGGATTTTGGCGTTGAACAGCAGCTACACTCAGTCAGGTGAATTGGAAGAAATTCTCTCTGATGTATATGTGCGATTTTTGGGCGCAGGTTTAATAGCAGGTGCGGTTATTTTGAATGTCTGGTCAATTTTCGATGCGGTGAAGGTAGCAAAAGTAAACAATATGTATTTTCAGGACATGCGCGGCAATTTACGCTCTGTAAAAGTTGAATTAAATCCTTTTTTAAGCAATAACAATTATTTGGGGCAAACCAATACATCTGCCGGGTTCACGCTCAAAATAACCTTTTAATTTCTAAACCTATTCCCTGCACTACTTCCGCGTGAATTTCCTTGTTTGGATAAAATAATTGCACGAGGTTTTGTACGATAGTGCTGTCAACTATCATTTTTCTAAAATTTTATCGAAATCTATTTGATGAAAACCTTTTTTGCTTTACATTTGTAAAACAAAATCTAACCAAATTTAAAATACTCTTATGAATTTAAACGATTATCCTGCGGAACCTTTCCGCATTAAAGCCGTTGAAACGGTAAAGATGAATACACGCGAAGACCGCGAACGAGTGATCGAAGAAGCCGGCTACAACACATTCCTTATCAATTCGGAAGATGTTTATATCGATTTGTTAACCGATAGTGGTACAAACGCCATGAGTGATAAGCAGTGGGCTGGCATGATGATAGGCGATGAAGCCTATGCCGGAAGCAAAAACTTCTACCACCTGGATGCTACGGTAAAAGAACTTTTCGGCTTCAAACACATGGTTCCCACGCATCAGGGACGCGGAGCGGAGAATTTGCTTTCGCAAATAAAGATCAAACCCGGACAATACATTCCCGGCAACATGTATTTCACTACCACCCGTTACCATCAGGAACGCAACGGCGGCATTTTTGTGGATATCATTCGCGATGAAGCGCACGATGCCGGCCTCGACATTCCGTTTAAAGGCGATATTGACCTCAATAAACTGCAACGACTTATTGACGAAAAAGGCGCCGAAAATATTGCCTATGTTTGCCTGGCTGTTACCGTGAACCTTGCGGGCGGACAACCCGTTTCGATGAAAAACATGCGCGCCGTGCGCGACCTCACCAATAAATACGGCATCAGCGTATTTTACGACGCCACGCGTTGCGTGGAAAATGCGTATTACATCAAAGAACAGGAAGAAGGTTTTGCCGACAGATCCATCCAGGAGATTATTCACGAAATGTTCAGTTATGCCGACGGATGCACCATGAGCGGCAAGAAAGACTGCCTGGTAAACATCGGCGGATTCTTGTGCATGAACGATGAAGAGCTCTTCGAGAGCGCAAAAGAGCTGGTGGTGGTGTACGAAGGCATGCCGTCTTACGGCGGAATGGCCGGACGCGACATGGAAGCGATGGCCATCGGCTTGCGCGAGTCCATGCAGTTCGAGTATATTCAGCACCGCATCCTTCAGGTGCGGTATTTGGGCGATAAACTGAAAGAAGCGGGCGTTCCCATCATCGAACCGGTTGGCGGCCATGCCGTATTTCTGGATGCGCGCCGTTTTTGTCCGCATTTAACGCAGGATCAGTTCCCTGCGCAGAGTTTGGCGGCCAATTTGTATGTAGAATCGGGCGTGAGAAGCATGGAGCGCGGTATCGTTTCTGCCGGACGCGATAAAAATACGGGTGAAAATCACCGTCCAAAGCTGGAAACCGTTCGGTTGACCATTCCGCGCCGGGTTTACACGTACAAGCACATGGATGTGGTAGCCGATGCCGTTATCAAATTGTATCATCACAAAGAACAGATAAAAGGGCTTCGATTTGTGTACGAGCCGAAACAATTGCGTTTCTTCACGGCACGTTTCGAAGAGATTTAAAAGTAGAGTGTTTGAAGTGAAGAAGGCTGCTTTCGTTTACGCGGGGCAGTCTTCTTTTATTGTCTATGTGATCAAATTTCGATAAACTTTCGTTACATTTGTATCGGGAAACTAACGATTTAATTTTAACATACATGAAAAGAGATTCTCAGATTTTCGACATCATCGAAAAAGAAAAACAGCGTCAGTTGAAAGGCATTGAGCTGATCGCATCGGAAAATTTTGTCAGCGAACAAGTGCTCGAAGCCATGGGCTCGGTACTCACAAACAAATATGCCGAAGGCTACCCCGGCAAACGCTATTACGGCGGTTGCGAAGTGGTGGATTTGAGCGAACAGCTCGCTATTGACAGGTTAAAACAATTATTTAACGCTGAGTGGGCCAATGTGCAACCGCATTCGGGAGCGCAGGCCAATGCCGCCGTTTTTCTGGCTTGCCTGAAAGCCGGCGATAAATTCCTCGGGCTCAACCTCTCGCACGGCGGACACCTTTCGCACGGGTCGCCCGTGAATTTTTCGGGATTGATGTTTCACGCGTTGGAATACAACGTGAAAGAAGAAGACCAGCGTGTGGATTACGATCAACTGGAATCGGTCGCCCGCGCCGAGCGTCCTAAACTCATCATTGCCGGTGCATCGGCTTATGCGCGGGAATGGGATTATGCCCGCATCCGCAAAGTGGCCGATGAGATCGAAGCCATTTTTATGGTAGATATGGCGCATCCGGCCGGGCTTATTGCTGCCGGATTATTGGAGAATCCGTTGAAATACGCGCACATCGTAACATCAACCACCCACAAAACACTTCGGGGGCCGCGCGGCGGTATCATTCTCATGGGAAAAGATTTTGAAAATCCCTGGGGCGTTAAAACACCGAAAGGCGAGGTGAAAATGATGTCGGCTTTATTGGATTCCGCCGTTTTCCCCGGTATGCAAGGAGGGCCGTTGGAGCACGTAATTTCATCGAAAGCCGTGGCGTTTGGCGAAGCATTGGACGATTCGTTCAAAACCTATCAGAAGCAGGTGAAGAA
>JAQVEB010000374.1 GCA_028698105.1 Petrimonas sp.
CGCCTTCCACCACGGCAATTGCTCCCGAGTTGCGTACGCAAAAGCGTTCGCCCACCACCCCGCTGATGTACACTTCGCCTGCGGTAGCGCCATACAGCAGCGTATTGCCGCAGATAATGTTTTCTTCGGGTTTGAAAGTGCTGCCTTTCATCGGTTTAACGATGATTCTCCCTCCCGACAATCCTTTACCCAGATAGTCGTTGGAGTCTCCGCTTAAATGGAAGTTTACGCCGTGAGATAGAAATGCACCAAAACTTTGGCCGGCAGAGCCTTCAAAATAAACCGAAACGGTGTCGTTGGGCAACCCTTTTTCACCATATCGTTTGGCTATTTCTCCCGAAAGCATGGCGCCCGTGGCTCTGTCGGTATTTTTTATTTTCGATTTTATTCCTACGGAATTGCCGGTCTCCAACGCGTGCAGCGATTTTTGGATAAGTTCCTTATCGAGAACGTGTTCCAACTTATGCTCCTGCCCTCTTGTCTTGCGAATGGAAAAATAAGCGGCCTCATCGGGGTAATAGGTTATTTTGGAAAGATCAATCTTTTCCGTTTTGGCCGATTCGGCGAAATGCTTGCGAACCAGCAGATCAGACCTTCCGATCGCTTCATCCAACGTCTTGAATCCCAGTTCGGCCAAATGTTCGCGTACATCTTCGGCCAAAAAATGAAAGAAATTGACCAAATATTCATAACGACCCACGAAACGTTTGCGGAGTTCTTCGTTTTGCGTAGCAACGCCCACAGGACAAGTGTTCAGGTGGCATTTTCGCATCATGATACATCCCAAAACGATGAGCGCGCTGGTGGCAAAACCGTATTCTTCGGCTCCAAGCAAGGCGGCGATCAGGATATCGCGCCCGGTTTTGAGTTGTCCGTCCGTTTGTAACGTAACCACGCCGCGCAGGTTGTTCATCACCAGTGTTTGCTGTGTTTCAGCCAAGCCGATTTCCAACGGAAGGCCGGCGTGTTTGATGGAACTGGCAGGGCTTGCACCCGTGCCGCCTTCCGATCCGCTGATCACGATCAAATCTGCCTTGGCTTTCGCCACGCCTGCGGCGATGGTTCCCACACCGCTTTCCGAAACGAGTTTCACGCTGACTACAGCGTCAGGATTTACGTTTTTGAGGTCGAAAATAAGCTGAGCCAAGTCTTCAATAGAGTAAATATCGTGATGCGGCGGGGGTGAGATCAATGAAATTCCCGGAATGGAATGGCGCGTTTTCGCGATGATCTTATCTACTTTATATCCAGGAAGTTGGCCGCCCTCGCCGGGTTTTGCGCCTTGCGCAATTTTGATTTGCAGTTCATCGGCATTTACCAGATATTCCGTGGTAACGCCAAACCGTCCCGATGCCACCTGCTTGATCGCGCTTCGCGCACTCAGTCCGTCTTCGCGTACGCGAAACCGTTCAGGGTCTTCTCCTCCCTCACCGGTATTGCTTCGCCCGCCGATAATGTTCATGGCCAAGGCCATAGCTTCGTGCGCTTCTTTGCTGATGGAACCGTAGGACATGGCGCCCGTGCAAAATCGCTTCATGATAGCCTCCACGGGTTCAACCTCCGAAATATCTATCGGATTGCGTTTATAATCAAGCATATCGCGAATGAACGCGGGAGCGTTTTTGTTGTCAACCGCCGATGTGTATTCCTTAAACACGCGGTAATTGTTTGTTTTTGTTGCAATTTGTAGTTTGGCGATGGTTTCGGGATTCCAGGAATGATACATGCCATCGTTGCGATAAGCGTAAACGCCCAGATTTTTCAGGTTAAATTCTTCGTTGTTCGTCTCGTCGAATGCTTCGTTGAAAGGTTTCAGCACTTCATCGGCAATATCTTCCATATCAATTCCTTCAATCTTGGAAGAAATATCCTTGAAATATTTATTGAGGATGGACGATGATATACCGATCGCCTCAAAAATATGCGCGCCGCGATAGCTGCGCAACGTTGAGTTGCCCATTTTCGAAAGGACTTTGAGCAATCCTTTGTTGATGGCTTTGATGTAATTTTTCTTGGCCGTCATAAAATCGAGTTGAATTTCTCCCGATTTCACTTTCCGGTTCAACACGGCAAAAGCCAGATACGGATTAACCGCGTTTGCCCCGAAACCGAACAACAGTGCAAAGTGCATCACTTCGCGCGGCTCGGCGCTCTCAACCACAATATCTATCTGCATGCGCTTGCGCTTTTCCACCTGATAAAGGTGAACAGCAGAGGTTGCCAGCAACGACGGGATGGGCGCATGCGAGGCATCCACACCCCTGTCGCTCAGCACAATATAGTTTTTGCCTTCGTCAATGGCTTTCTCAACAGATACACACAGCTCGTCAATGGCTTTTTTTAAGCCTTCGGCTCCCGATTTCGGATCGAAAAGCATCGGCAAAACCGCGGTAGAAAAACCTTTGTAGCGCAAATTCGACAAGATATCGAAATGCGTGTTGGTGAGTATCGGGCTTTTTATTTTCACGATCTTCGACAACTCCGGAATATTTTCCAGCAGATTCTGGTGGATAGCGCCCATGTAACCCGTGAGCGACATCACCAATTCCTCGCGTATCGGGTCAATTGGCGGATTGGTAACCTGCGCGAACTGTTGGCGGAAATAGTTGAACAGCCGCTGCGGTTTATCGGAAAAAGCCGCCAGCGTAACGTCGTTACC
>JAQVEB010000375.1 GCA_028698105.1 Petrimonas sp.
ATTGAGCTACATCGAGTTGGGCTTTCGCCTGATCGAGTTGCTGTTTCGATATTCCTCCAACATCATACAGTTCTTTATATCGTTCGTAATCTTTTTTAAGCGTAGCAACCTGCGTTTGTTGCTGGGAATAGTTTGTTCCGTCCATTGCCACCAACGCCTGTCCGCGACGCACATACGAACCTACGTCCACATAAATCCGGCGGATGCGCCCTCCCATGGCGGGAGCAATGTTGTTGACCGCGTCGGCCTCAACCGTAGCGGTGAAAGTGGCAACCTGATCCACAGGAACAAGACGGACTTCTTCCACGCGCACTTTTGTTTTCTGCGGAGCTTCGTTCTCGGTTTGTTTAGAGGCTGTTTTTCCGCCGCACGACGAGAGCAGCAACAACGCAATGAATGGGGTGAACTTACTTAAGTTATACGTTTTCATAACCAAAAAATCTTTATTTTATATTTTTATTTTTCTAAACTGATGGGGTCTATTTTGTAACCGAGCACTTTTTCAAGGTCGGTTTTTGCAGCGAGGTAATCGTAAATCGCGTTGCGATACTGCAATTCTGCATTTGTAACGGCAAGAGCCGCGGCATTCACATCAACAATGGTTCCCAGGCCGGTTTCGTATCGTTTTTGCGTGATCAGGTAACCTTTTTTGGCCTGCCGTACCGCCGATTGCGTAGCAACAACCTGTTCGATATTTTTTTGAATGAGGTCTATGTTATTTTTTACCGCCAGTTTCAGGTTTCTTTCCAAATCGAGGCGTTGATACTGCAATTGTGATAGCTGCAATTCACTTTGTTTCATATTGTTGTAACGCTGTCCGCCGTTAAAAAGCGGTATTGACAATGTTAAACCGAGCGTAGAATACGGATCCCAGCGATAAGCGTTGAACTTAAAATCGTTGTTTTGACTCATGTACATGTAATTAAACGACGATGTGAGCGTTGGCGCAAATTGAAGCTTTTGTAATTCGTACGCTTTTTGCGCTTTATCGGATTGCAAATCAAATTGTTTCAACTCGGTATTGAACAACAGTGAAGTATCAACCGGAGCAACGGTATCGAACATGGAACCCTCGAAATCTTCAAGCGAACCGGCCACGCTGATTGGCAGGTCACTATCCACTCCCATCAGCATTTTCAGTTGCAATTCAGCTATTTTACGCATGTTCTCGGCCTGAAGAATGTTCGGAATGATACTTTTTAGCCGCACGTCGGCTGTGATGGCATCGTATTCGGGTACCACACCTTGTTTGAGCTTGTTCAGTATGTTCGTCAGGTTTACCGAATCGGTAGCATAGGTTTCTTCGAAAACCCGGTAGCTGTCGTTGGCCAACAGTAAGCTGTAATAGGCTTTGGTCACCTTGTTCACCAGGTCAATCTTCGATGAACGCGCCTCTTCCATGGCAAGCCGGATGTCCACTTCGCTCATTTGAATGTTCTTCCACAACGATGGAACAACCAACGGTAAACTAACATTAACGCCTGCCGTCCAAACATTTAAACGTCCCATTTGAACACCTTTGTTGGCTGTTGAGGGATCCGGGGTGAACATTTTACCTACGGTTTGCATAATGAACAGCTCTTCGGGCGTATATTTGGTTGGATCAATTGTGCCTCCCATTCCGAAACCTTCATCGAAATACACCGTTTGCCGTTTAATAGCACGCTGGTACTGCCCGATCATGTCAACTTGCGGAAGTAAGGCTCCGTAAGCGCTTTTGCGGGCATATTCTTTTTTCTGTATCTCCACATCGGCAACTTTTACCGTGGGATTTTCGTTCAGCGCAATCTCCAGCGCCGTATTCAGGTCTAAAAGTATGCTGTCTGATTGTTGAGCCGATGCATTCGATGTCCAAAACAACACGCAAACTATCGCCAAAATCTGAATTATGTTCTTGTTCATATATCGTTTTCGTTTAATTTTTATCTTTGTTTATCTTTTTCAAATAATCGTCCATTATTTTTATTCCTTTATCGGTGGAAATGCCGCGCAAGAAACTTGTCGTCATCGAAAAAAACAATTCCGGAAAAGAGAAAGGCGGTTTCTCCAGATAGGATGCCCTGATGTAAACGAACGTACTTTCTTCCACCAAAAAAGCGGTTACATCCACATTCAGATCGTTGCGGATAAATCCCTGGGTGATGCCTTCTTGCAAAAATTCTTTCAGAAATATGTTGTTTTGTTTGTTATCTTCCAGAATCAACGCATAAATTTTGGGATAATATTTGTAAATATCTTCGTAAAACTTCACGTTCGCATACGGAATTGATTGATGAAGCTCAATGATGCGAATGAAAAATTCGATAATGTTGTCCGATTCCTGTAGAAACTCCTGAAATGCCGTGTTCCGTTCATCGCGGAGCTGTTTCAGATAATACAGCAGGATTTCTTCTTTATCTTTGAAATTCTCGTAAATCGTACGTTTGGATATGCCCAGCGATGATGCGAGCTCGTCCATCGAAGTATTTTTTATACCGTACTGATAATATAAATTGCCAGCTTGTTTTACTATTCTGTTCTTTATATCCATAATGTTTATTGAAAAAAACGATGCAAAAGTACGACAGAAAACTCAAAAACCAAAATTGGTTTTTCGGGTTTTAACAAACTTTACAATAAGTTTTTGTTACAGACTCAATGCCTTGCGA
>JAQVEB010000376.1 GCA_028698105.1 Petrimonas sp.
TGTGCATCGCCGCGAAGTAGCAGTAAATCGTGTACGCCGAGGAAATCGAGGTCAATGAGCGGATATTCCGTTTCTTCTTTCGTAAAACCCGTACAGATGATATGCGGCACGGCACGTATGCCGTATTTATTTTGAATCGCGGCCGCAATAGCCACCGTACCGGGACGTTTCCGGATATTCATCTTGCGGATGGTGCCGTTTTGCTCTTCTTTATAAACGTTCTCGCTGTGATGCGTGGTGATATTGATGTAACGCGGGTTGAACTCCTTCAGTTTATCAATGGTATCAAAAACCTGCTGAATTCGTTTACCGCGCAACGGAGGCAGCAACTCAAACGAGAATGCCGTTTCCTTCGTCCGATCAATTAATTCTTCTTTCATTACAATCTGTAAAGTAAAGCGCTAAAAGACTATTTGAATACAGCCCTTACGATGTCCATCCCATTGGCATACAACAACAAGCCAAACAAGATCACCATTCCCGTAATTTGGGCATATTCCATGAATTTATCGCTCGGTTTGCGGCCGGTAACAACTTCATAAACCAGGAACATCACGTGTCCGCCATCCAGTCCGGGAATAGGCAAAATATTCATAAAAGCGAGAATAACCGAAAGAAACGCCGTCATTTTCCAGAATGCGAACCAGTTCCATTTTTTTGGGAAAAGGTTGCCGATGGTTCCGAAACCGCCCAACGATTTTGCGCCTTCTTTGGTGAAAATGTGTTTAAACTGGGCAACATACCCTTTCAGGGTTCGTAACCCGAATTTTATTCCCGCAGGGAAAGACCCGAAAAACGAATAACGGTCGGTTTGTGCGAACGTTGCTATGGTGAAACCTAAAACACCTGCGGTGTCGAGTTTGGCCGTGAGGTCTTCGCGTTGTCCGTTGCGGTACAACCCCAACGCTATTTCATCGCCTTTGTTTTCCTGCAGAGCGTTCCGAAAAGCTTCGAACGTGGGCGTCGCAACGCCGTTAACGCTTACTAAGCTATCGCCTTTCTGCAGGCCGATGCGGTCGGCTTCCGAACCTTTTTGCACATCATTGACGACGGTAGGTATCTCGTTTTTATAATTGGCGAAACCTTTTTTATCGCGCATCAATTGTTGCACAAAGTCTTCCGGCATCGCGATGTTTACTTCTTTTCCATTGCGCATCACGGTTACGGTTTCGGCATCAATTACCTGCGAAGCAAAATTATCCACGATATCACCCCGGTCAATAATATCTTTTCCATCAGCATAAAGCAGAATATCTCCATCTTTGAAACCGGCCCTTTCAGCCGTTTCGCTGAATTCCATACCTTGCTTCACGTTTTTCATCGGCACGTAGGTATCGCCCCACCGGAAAACGATCATGGAATAAATAAAAAACGCCAGCAACAGGTTAAAAATTACGCCCGCAACCATCACCAACAGGCGTTGCCATGCCGGTTTCGCACGAAATTCCCACGGTTTCACGGGTTGAGCCATCTGCTCTTTATCCATGGATTCGTCAATCATTCCCGCGATTTTCACATAGCCGCCCAGCGGAAGCCAGCCCACGCCGTATTCGGTTTCGCTGTTCTTCGGTTTGTAGCGAAAAAGGGCAAACCACGGATCGAAGAAAAGATAAAATTTCTCTACTTTTATCTTGAATAACCGCGCAAAAATATAATGTCCGAACTCGTGCACGATAACCAGTATGGATAAGCTCAGGATGAGTTGCAGCGCCTTAATTAAAAAAGTTTCCATTAAAAATTATACTTGTTTTTTATTTTGTTTCAATGATTTGCGAGGCGTAGCGCCTGGCTTCTTTATCGGTTTTCAGATAGTCTTCGAGCGAAGGATTGTTTACGAACGATACGCTCTGCATTGTTTTTTCGATGATTTCGCTCATCTGCAAATAACCGGTTTTCTCTTGCAAAAATGATGCCACGGCAATTTCGTTGGCCGCGTTGAGGATGCAGGGCATGTTTCCGCCTTTTTCCACGGCCTGATAGGCAAACGCAAGGTTGCGAAACTTATCCGTGTCCGGTTTTTCGAAGGTGAGGATAGCCAGTTCAGTGAAATCGAGCGGCTTCACGTTGAGGGGCAACCGTTCAGGATACGAAAGCGCATACTGAATGGGCACGCGCATATCGGGCTGCCCGAGTTGTGCCATAACGGACGAATCTTCAAACTGCACCATGGAATGAATGATGGATTGCGGATGCACCACCACTTCAATTTCCGAAGGATGCACATCGAAAAGCCATTTGGCCTCGATCATCTCAAAGCCTTTGTTCATGAGCGTGGAAGAATCTATGGTAACTTTCGCGCCCATGTTCCAGTTGGGATGGTTCAATGCCTGTGCTTTGGTGACATTCGCCAGTTTTTCTTTCGAAAATGTGCGAAAAGGGCCTCCGGAGGCGGTAAGAATTATTTTCGCGATACGGTTGTGTCCTTCGCCGTTCAGGCACTGAAAGATAGCGGAATGTTCCGAGTCCACCGGTAAAATCGGCGTGCGGTGTTTCAATGCGAGTGACGTGATCAGCTCGCCGGCCACCACCAACGTTTCTTTGTTTGCCAGGGCAATGGTTTTTCCGGCTTTTACGGCTTCAATGGTTGGTTTCAGGCCGGAAAAACCGACCATCGCCGTCAGCACCACGTCAATCGGTTCGAGA
>JAQVEB010000377.1 GCA_028698105.1 Petrimonas sp.
CCATTTCGGCAAAAGTGCGTTTGAACGTTGTTTGCCCTTCGTTCGGAAAGACGTTTTGCGCATCGCGCGTATCTCCCGAAAGCGTTCCGGCCACCAGGTTACCTTTCACGGCCCAATGGAAGTTGATGTTGTATCTGTAAATTCCCCCTGCGGCTATGCCGGGATGAAGGAACAGTTTTGTTTTGTTCGCATCGCCCATGTAAAACGATGTTCCTGCGGCTGCTCCCGTTTCGTAGTTGTATTCCTGCGAGAAGGAGAGCGCATGGGGAGAAAGAAAAGCGATGGTTAAAATAGAGAATAAAGCCGCACGATTCATATTTGTTCGAGTTAGGTTGTCTCTATTTAACGGAAAATCAGCGTTAAAATTATATCTCGCTTTAGTTGGTCGCTAATTTATTCAATCGTCCCCTCCACACATCGGTTAGCTGGGTTTGCGTGCCGGATGTTCCGCCGAATATCCGGATATAATTGTTGGCATCCGTGATAACGGGCGCATAAGTTCTGTACGCAAAATCGGCGGGAAGCGCCTGATTTGCATCGGCAGCCTTCCAGTTAAGTCCATAATTTTGAGAAATATACAAAATATTTGCTTTTTTATCCGTGGATGTCAGCATATATAATTTATCATCGTAAGGGAACAATGTACTTCCCTGAGTGAGTATCGTAACCGGTTGATTGTATATTGCGATCGCGCTCCCTTTTTCCTGAATGATCCAAATCTTGTTGTTTAGTGCATCGGCGGCCGTTTTTCCGCCGGAGATCACGATGTATTTGGCCGAATAAACCCTGGGGTCTTTTATTCCCGCCGCCGAAAACTCAGCCACAGGCACATCCGAAGGTGCGGGGCTTAACACGCGAAACGCAGTCAAATCCTTTGTTTTGGCAAATTTCAATGTTCCCGCATCGTTTACCACCGTTAAGATAGAATCGGTTGTGGGCGAAGGAAGCGTGCCGTAAATCGCTTTCACGGGATAAGGCGAGGTAACGGTTGACCACGCGCCCCCGTCGGTTGTTTTATATATTTTACCCACAGCATCCATGGCATACACGCCGGTGTTGGTAGAAACAACGGTTTTCATCTGCAACCCGGTGGAGGGTAATCCGGTTACGGCAAGGGCCGTATTGGTTTCGCCATCGGTTGAAGCAGCCGCTTTTATGCCTGTAGTGGTTTGATAGTACGTGAGAAACTGATTGTTATAAAATACGGTTTTCTGATCGAGGCTTAATGCCGGAATGTAATTGGTGGAGCGTTGATCCCAGACCAAAATATAGGGATCCACCTGATGTATGTTGAGTTTGAACTCGTATTTTTTTGTGGTTTTTTCGTCCTGGGCATATACTTCGATGTATTTGAGCCGTGCGATGTTCACAGAATCCTCTTGCTTCCAGAAGTAATTGCTATCGGGGTTTTGCAGGTAAAGTTTAACTCCCGAAGCCGATTTTACCGACACAGCCAACAGCGCATTTTTCGGTTCAAATCCGAAATTCAGCGAATCGCGGTTATACACTTGCGATAGCAACTGGTCAATAGAGAATTTTGCGTTGGTCAATGTTCGGGTAGAATCGTATGCTGCCGTGGCGGTTAAGCCATACAATTGCGCATCGGTTGAAGGGTCTGTTATCACCTGATTGTTATTCAGGCAGGATGCGAGTACGGTTATTCCCAATAGCAAAGATAAACTCCGCGTTATATATTTAAAAGTCATTTGTTTCAAAAAATATTGTACAATACATTTAAGTTATGCAAAAGTAGAAAGTTTTTTGGCTTCTACCGCATTAAAATTGATATTTAAAGAAAATTTCGAGTTATTTTGTTCTTTAAATGAATTTGAACTGAATCTAAATATTTTTTTGCAATTGCTTTATCCGGTTGTATCACAGGAGCTTTTGTGCCTTCGTTTAGCCGTTTATTGCCGACCTCGATATACGCCTCGTCCCACAGATTTTTTTCGATAAATGACGCCAACAGTTGCGCGCCGCCTTCAACGAGTACGGAGTACACGCCTTCGGCGTATAAATGTTTTAAAATCTGCGTGTTGGTTTCTGAGTTGAAATCGAACAGAAGCGGTTTTACGTTCTCTTTTTTCACCGGATAATCGGGATTTTCCGTAAAAACGATGGTTTTTGCATCGTTGTTGAATACCGCTGAAACGGGCGGTATTTTGCTTTCACGGTCAATGACGATGCGCACCGGATTATTCCCGTACCATTTCCGCACGGTTAATCGGGGATCATCCATGATCACCGTGTTGGTTCCCACCATAATGCCTTGTATGGTTGTCCTGAATTTGTGAACGATGCTGTGGGTGAGGTCGTTGGATATTTGCGCCGGGTTTCCTTCGGATAAAGAAGTGCGTTTGTGGTCTATGAATCCGTCTTTGGACTGCGCCCATTTTAAGATCACATAAGGCCTTTTGTCCTGCTGATTCACGAAAAACATCCGGTTCAGTTCGCGTGCTTCGTCTTCCAGCACTCCCACGGTTACCTCAATTCCCGCTTCGCGCATGATGCGGATGCCGTTGCCGGACACTTTCGGGTTGGGGTCGGACGTAGCAATTACCACGCGGGGGATTTTTTTCGAAACGATCAGTTCGGCACACGGCGGTGTTTTGCCGTAGTGCGAGCAGGGCTCCAGCGAA
>JAQVEB010000085.1 GCA_028698105.1 Petrimonas sp.
GAAGGGGTTTTTAACTTCGAAGGCGGTTGCTATGCCAAGACCATCAACCTCGACAAAGAGTCCGAACCCGATATCTACAAAGCCATCAAACGCGATGCGTTGCTGGAAAACGTAACCGTTGACAAAGACGGAAAAATTGACTTCAACGATGGTTCTGTAACGCAAAATACGCGCGTTTCGTATCCCATCTATCACATCGAAAATATCGTTCGTCCCGTTTCAAAAGGCGGCCCTGCGCAAAAAGTTATTTTCTTAACCGCAGACGCCTTCGGCGTAATGCCTCCGGTTTCAAAATTAACTCCTGAACAAACAAAATATCACTTCCTTTCAGGATTCACGGCAAAATTGGCCGGTACGGAACGTGGTGTAACTACTCCGCAACCTACATTCTCGGCCTGCTTCGGTGCCGCTTTCCTGTCGCTTCACCCCACAAAATACGGTGAAGAACTGGTGAAGAAAATGGAAGCATCGGGTGCAACCGCTTATCTGGTAAATACCGGGTGGAACGGAACAGGCAAACGTATCTCAATTAAAGATACACGCGGTATCATTGACCGTATTCTCGATGGCTCTATTGACAAAGCCGAAACCAAAATGATCCCGATCTTTAATCTCGAAGTTCCAACTTCGTTGAAAGATGTGGATGACAAAATTCTGGATCCGCGCGATACATACGCCGACCCGAAAGAATGGGAAGAAAAAGCAAAAGACCTTGCCGGAAGATTTATCAAGAACTTCGAAAAGTTCACCGATAACGAAGAAGGAAAATCGTTGGTTGCCGCAGGCCCGCAATTGTAATTTTTTAAATATCCGTCTGTTGACGGAGACTTATAAAAATCCCGCTCTCAGTGATGAAGCGGGATTTTTTTGGGTTAAGATCAATAACATGACGGAATATCCGTGGCAACTTCTCCATGCTGGGTAATATCCAGGCCACGATGCTCTTGGAGTTCTGTAACCCGCATCGGAAGAATAAAATTGGTGAGTTTATACAACATAAAGGAGCCTCCGAACGTGAAAATACTTACAATACCCAACGCCAATAAATGATAAAGAAATGTTGTTGGTTCTCCGTAGATCAACCCTACCTTATCGGCAAAAACACCCGTGAGAAGCATTCCCACAATACCACCTATACCGTGACAAGGGAATACATCAAGCGTATCGTCAATACTGCTGCGCGATTTTAAACGAACGGCAGAATAACTTACAAGCGAAGCTGTAAAACCAATAAAAATACTTTGTCCCACAGTTACAAAACCAGCCGAAGGCGTTATTGCAACCAATCCTACCACTGCACCAACAGCTGCTCCTGTGGCTGAACGTTTTTTCCCTCTTGCTCCGTCTGTCAGTATCCACGTCAGCATGGCGGTTGCCGATGCAATGTTGGTGTTAATGAATGCCGATACGGCCAAACCATTGGCAGCTAATGCCGATCCTGCATTGAACCCGAACCACCCAAACCACAAAAGACCCGTACCGAGCAAAATGTAGGGAATGTTTGTGGGATTTCCCTCGCCGGCATCATTCCTTTTTCCAAGAAACATTGCGCCGCTCAGCGCTGCAAACCCTGCGGAAATATGTACCACTGTTCCCCCCGCGAAATCCAACACTCCCCATTTACGTAGAAATCCGTCGGGATGCCAGGTCCAATGCGCTAAAGGAGCATAAATGAAAAGAGTGAAAAGAATAATAAAGAGCATTAGCGACGAGAAACGAATCCTTTCCGCAATGCCGCCAGTTATTAGCGCAGGCGTGATAATCGCGAATTTCAGTTGAAAGACGGCGAACAGCGCAAAGGGTATTGTTGTCGCAAATGCCGTGTTAGGTGTTAAACCTACGTTTTTAAACATCAGAAATGTAAACGGGTTTCCTATTATACCACCTATATCGTCGCCAAAAGCCAAGCTAAAACCCACAATTATCCAGATAACACTTACAATTCCCAATGTTATAAAGCTTTGTAAGAGTGTGGAAACGAGGTTTTTATATCGTACCATTCCGCCATAAAAGAATGCCAGTCCGGGAGTCATTAGTAGAACAAGGGCTGAGGCAATGAGAATCCAAGCCGTATCGGCATTGTCTATTTTGATATTTTGTGCCAACTCATTATGCGAAACAGGGATGAGTGCCAGGAAAGCAATGATAGACATCGCGATAAACGGAACAATATACCTTCGTTTTGATTTTTTCTCGTTCATAAAGTATTAATTTTGATAGTCTAAGTATCTATACGATTAAAAAATTGCTCAAAAATAATCATAATATTTACAATAATAAAATAATAACATCAAAAATAAATTCATAATTCTATTTATGTCACAAAAAGACATAGCGAGTGTGGGCGGAATGAAAACTTTCACTCTTTGTTGAATCTGTTTTTTGTTTCAGGTTGAGTTTTATGAAGCTCAGGGAATGGTTAATAATCAAGAAAAATCTCGTTATAAGGAAACTTTAATTATCTTTGTTGCGTTATATGTAAACTAAATGGAGAGGCTTTTTGAAATTTTATTTTTGGATGAAGCTTTTGTTTTTTAAAAAGTTTAGAAAGAAAGTATTACGAAAAAATACTTTATAATATTCGTAAAGCACAAACAAGGCCCGATCCTGAATTATTCAAAAAACTAACGACTGATATTTGGGAATTCAGGACTCTTTTTCAAGGACTTCAATGCAGATTGTTGGCTTTTTGGGATAAAACGGAAAATTCCGAAACATTAGTTGTGGCGACCCACGGTTTTATTAAAAAACGCAGTAAGGTTGCCGAACAAGAGATTCAAAAAGCAATTAAATTGCGAACCATCTATTTTGAGCAAAAAAATAAAAAACAATGAAAACATATACATTAGACGAAGTAACCGACCAACTTATCGGAAAAAAAGACACTCCCGAGCGCGAGTTATTCGAATATGAACTGCAAATGGATATGATTGGTAAAGCCATCAAAGATGCTCGCAAGGAGCGTAATTTGACACAAGCGCAACTTGGAGAACTTGTGGGTGTGCAAAAAGCACAGATATCGAGAATCGAAAATAATACAAGCAATGTTACAATGGATACGCTTCTGCGCGTGTTTACCGCACTGAAAGCGAAGGTTAAGCTGCAAGTTGAGTTGCCTACCCTAAATATAACAGTCGGTTAAGGATATAGTAATACGATATAAAAATCCCACCTCAACAGAGAGAGCGGGATTTTTTGTGTATTTGAGACACGATGCCTTTGGCTTCGTCCCCATGTTTAGCTTTTGTACAGCGCGTCTTCAACAGTTTCTTTCGAAAGTTTTTTCGTGCAGAGGTACCAGTCGTAGCAATGTACATTTTCTTCTTTTCCTTGCATGCGTTCTTTGGCTGCGCCGCAAGAACCTGCGGGAGGCACAATTACGTCTTTTCCCGGTTCCCAGTCGGCGGGGAGCGCAACACCGAAATTGTCGGCTGTTTGCAGGCCCTTGAGGGCACGGAGAATTTCGTCGAAGTTACGTCCGAGGGATGCCGGATAATAAATGATAGCGCGGATGATATCTTTGGTATCAATGAAGAATACTGCGCGAACCGCTTTGGTTTCGCTGTCGCCCGGCTGAATCATGCCGTATTTGTTGGCAACTTCCATTTTAATATCTTCGATCAGCGGGAAAGTTACTTCCACATCTTTCATTCCGTTGTAATCAATTTTTTCCTTGATGTTGCGCAACCAGGCAATGTGGCTGAAAAGTCCGTCAACCGAGAGGCCTACCAACTGACAATTCAGCGCTTCGAATTCTTTCTGACGCGTTGCGAATGTCATGAATTCCGTCGTACAAACGGGCGTGAAATCGGCCGGATGGCTGAAGAGGATTTTCCATTTTCCCGAAAAGTCTGTGGGGAAGTTAATTTTACCTTGTGTGGTGATCGCCGTGAATGCAGGCGCTTTGTCGCCGATACGCGGCATGTTTACACTGTTTTGTTCTTGTTGTTCCATTTTTTTGAATTTAATAATGAATAATTTATTGAATTTTATTTCTCCTGAAAAGCGTTAAAATAACGATTAGCGTTATCGTAATATATTTTGTTGACAACAGTTTTAGGCAGATGAAGGCCTTTTATTTCACCGCTTATATTCTCGATGGTTTGAACGGAATCCGTAGCCAGGTAAGCCCAGTCCGATTTCCACTTTTTGAGCATGCCGGCAGCAATATCGTCAAAACGGTCGCCGCCCTCGCTGATGGTAATGTCTATTCCGTACAGGATGCGATCCTGATATCGGATGAAAAAGTTGAGTACTTTCTCGTAATCCGCAATGGATTGCCGCTGAACGTGGCCGATGCGCGCCGATAAGTCTATGCTCATTGATGGAAATTCGTCCAGTCTTTTTGCTACTTCATCCAGGTTCCACTCCAGGCTCCCGATGTGCGCGCCTACGAACGCGAAATCGGGGAATTTCCGTAAAAGGTTGTCGCGGGCATTGATCTGATCTTCGTACGACGGCGCCTCAGGATGCAACAACATGTGATATTCGGGGTGATTTTTAAAGTAGCGATAATCGCCCGAATCGGTCATTTGCTCCAGCGGAAGCCAGCAGTTGCGCGGTTCGCCCAGGTGCCCCATAAGCGGAATTTCGTTATCCGCGATGTATTGAAAGATGGGATCGAAAGCCGCGTCATCCACCATTACGTAATTATCGGCACTGTCTTTCAACGCCATGCCGATATTTTTCCAGATTTTTATTCCGGATGCACCTTGTTCCAGACTGAGGTCTATTTGCCGGATAACGTCTTCCACGAAGCCCGGATTCCCGAAACTGTCCACCGAAAACGTTCCCAGAAACGCGAAGTTTTCGGGGTGGCTTTTTCTGTGTGCCGCTGCAATGTTCATTTGTTCGCCAATGGGCGTTCCGGCATCCACATTCGGTGAGATAATCCTGAAGTTATGCTGTGCTGCAAAATCCAGGTATCGCGAATCGGGCGTGTTAATGTGCAGATGGGCATCGGTTTTTTTGACCGATTCAAAATCGTTGGTTGTATAATATTCCACTTTTTTTTGACAGGCATTAAACAAAACAAAAACCGAGAAGGCTAAAACCAGCGCTTTCAAACGGACATCAACAGTTTCTTTCATACAATACATTTTTATAGAAACCGCCGCTTGTTCTAAATTTTTATAAAGATAGGACGATTTATTTATAGATAAAAATGATATAATAAAAATAGATATAGAATAAATTTATCTTATAAGGCTGAGGTGCTCAATCGCATTTAATCCCGGCCTCAACAATCAATCTTCCAACACTTGTATTTCCACTTTCCTGAATTCACAGGGATGTCCTTCGCTTTGCAACGATATCGTCCCTTTGCTCAGCATTTTTCCGCCGTTCAATTCCACGAGCTTGGGGTAAGTGGGATCGCGGTCGTCAAGCTGCGGTTGATTATAGGTTAAAACCGTATCGCCGTTCACGATGTGATGAATAACCTCGTTTCCATGAACTTCTACCTCAACGGTTACCCAATCATCTCCATAGAAAAACGGAGAGGACGAATTGGTGCAATGATCCAAGATCAGTTTACCGTCCATCACGATATTCGTTCCCGGTGTGCAGACATTCAGATTTGTGCGTTGCACCAACGAATCGCTGCCCAGCAACTGCACTTCGATGGAAGTGGGAAAATCCTGATCTTTTTCCATGGACTCCGGCGTTTGGCCGTGGATCATGATGCCGCTGTTTCGGTAAGCCCATTCGGGTGCGCCGGGGCACTGGTTATCCAGAAAACGGTACTCCACGCGCAGCTTGTAGTTCGAGAACACATCTTTGTAAAAAATGTGTCCGAAACGGTTCCGAAGCGAGTCGTAGGCATCGTAACGCACTTTCATTACACCGTCCTCTACGCGAAACGTGTTGCCGAAATTATCGCCTACATCGTAACCTTTTATTTTCACCGTCCAACCGGTGAGGTCTTTTCCGTTGAAGAGCTCAGTCCACTCGCCGTCGCCGCCGGCGCTTTTTTTGTTGAGCTGATTGCAGGAAACCAGCGATATAAAAGCCACTATAATCACCATAACAATTGTAATTTTTCTCATATTCGTTAAAATTAAGTTGATTTATTTCTTTTGAAAAAAGGTGTTTGCGAACCGGATAAACTGCTGCCAATCGTACAACGTCATATCGTGCTTGCCTTCACGGATATGACACCCCATCGGAATTTCAAACAGTTGATTACCCACGGAAGGCATTTGCAATGGCAAATTCAAGTTAAAACCGTAAAGATTGAATACAGGTTGAGCTTCGATCAAAGACAAATATTGTCCTTTGTTGTCGGCCCAGCGGTCTTCTTCGGCGGCGGAAACATATACGCCTCGCGGTGCCTGTAAAGCGATAAGCATGTGTTGATCCACCGGCAGTTTATCTTCGTTGTTGGCATATTGCTGATAATTCTTGCAGAACCAGTACGGGAAGTTTTTCGTGATGGCTTCCACCGATTCGCCGAAATTCCGGCGGGATATCTTCGCTCCCGAATTACCCGATTCGTTGGATATGGCAACGGCCACGCGCTGATCCTGTGCTCCGCACCAAAGGGCAGCCTTTCCGCCGCGTGAATGCCCCACAACCACAACTTTTCCGGCATCCACTGCCGGATCGGTTTCAAAATAATCAATAATGCGGCTGGCGCCCCAACCCCATGCGCCGAGGGCGCGCATCCCGTTGTTCATGGCAAGCTGGTCGGGGTATAATTTTTGCAAAAGTTCGTCGGCAAATCGTTCTTTGTCATCGGGGGCGACATCTTTCACGTCAAAACCGGCCAACGCATACCCCGCGTCAATCACTTGTTCCACCGGCCAGAAATCGTCTTTGTTGCCGCGCGTTACATCCATGGTTTCCATTCCCCTGTGGTTGATGACCAGGAAAGCCGGAACCGGTTTTTTCACCTTGTTCGGGACGAACAGCAATAAATGAATGGTCACCTGTTTTATGTTGCGCGTTACAATAATATTTACTTCCTTCACGGTGGCCTTTCCGTTCAGAACGTTTTTCTCTTCCCTTGTTTTTTTGAAATAAATGGCGTCAAACGATTTGGGGACTTGTCCGTAAACGTTGTCTTCAAACAATCGCAGCACTTCGGGGCGGCGAATTTGCATCCATTCGTCGGCCGTGGCGATAACCTGCCCGCTTTCAGTTTTCAGCAGTTCAGGCAATGTGTATGGTTGTACATTGGATTCTTCGTAGTTTTGAGATTTTAACGCAATCGCAAAAACGAGAAGCAGAAGGCTTAATAAGATTTTTTTTGATGTCATGGAGCGATGATTAAGTTGAGTTACAAAGATAAAAAAGTCCTTGAGAATTATCAAGATAATTGGACGGTTATTCAAACCGATTTGTTATTTTTGTATTATCATCAATCTGATTTTGCAATGAAATACGTATTATCAACAATCGTTCTTTTGAGTTGTATCTTTATGGGCACAGCCCAATCAAAAACAGATACCACTTTTGTGCAAGTGCAAACCCGAAACGGTGTGGTGGAAGGTTTCGAGAAAACGGGAATTAAGGTTTTTCGCGGCGTGCCTTTTGCGCAGCCGCCTGTGGGCGATTTGCGCTGGCGCGAACCGCAACCGGTGAAAAACTGGCAGGGTGTGAAAAAAACGCATAATTTTGGGCCGCGCGCCATGCAACTGCCCATTTACAGCGATATGCGCTTTCGTTCGGCCGGAGTGAGCGAAGACTGTTTGTACCTGAATATCTGGACGCCCGCGAAAACCGATACCGAAAAATTTCCGGTGTTGGTGTATTTTTATGGCGGCGGTTTTCGGGCAGGTGACGGATCGGAATATCGTTACGATGGCGAAAGTATGTCGCGAAAAGGCATTGTGGCCGTTACCGTGAATTACCGGCTGGGGATTTTCGGGTTTTTCAACCATCCCCAACTTACGAAGGAATCGCCGAACCACGCTTCGGGAAATTACGGGCTGCTCGATCAGAGCGCGGCGTTGAAATGGGTGCAGGAGAATATTTCGCGTTTCGGCGGCGATCCTTCAAAAATCACCATTGCGGGTGAATCGGCCGGATCGTATTCGGTGAGTGCGCAAATGGCGTCGCCGTTGTCTAAAAATATTATTGCAGGAGCAATAGCCGAAAGCGGTTCGTTGCTTGGGTTTCGGGAAATGAAATCGTTGGCGGAAGCCGATAAGGCAGGGGTTGAATTTGCGAGAGCCCTCGGGAAGAAAAACCTGAAAGAGCTGCGCTCGATTCCTGCAAACGATTTGCTGGAGCTCACCAAAAGGAACGATTTACCCACATTTAACGTGGTGGTTGACGGATATTTCTTTCCGGAGGAACCTTCTGCTATTTTCCGGAAAGGGAACCAGGCCCATGTTCCGCTGCTGGCGGGATGGAATTCCATGGAAAGCAATTATCGGGCAATCTTGGGAAATAACGAAGTAACCGTTTCGAACTTTGAAAAAGCCGTACGCGAACGTTACCCCGAAAATGCCGTAGGCATATTGAAAGTATATCAACCGGCTTCCGACAAAGATGTCGCCATAGTGGCAACAGATTTAGCAGGAGACATGTTTATTAGCTACGGCACGTGGAATTTAACCGACCTGCAGGCGCAAACAGCTAAAAAACCGGTTTACCGGTATTATTTTACGCATCCGCGTCCCGGATACAAAGGACAGGAAAACAAACCCGATCCGTTGTATTCGGGAGCATCGCATTCGGCGGAGATCGAATATGTGCTTGGGAATTTGCCTGTGAATGATGTTTATGATTTTCAATCGGAAGATTACCTGATTTCCGAAATGGCTCAACAGTTTTTTGCCAATTTTATAAAGACGGGAAATCCCAACGGCGCAGGCGTACCTTTATGGCTTTCTGTGAAGGCGAATGAGCCGGCGGAAGTTATGGTAATTGATACCTGCACTCGTCTTGAGAAAGAGAAGCATCGTGAGCGGTATTTGTATTTACGCACAATGCAGAAATAAACGCAAAAAAAAATCGGAGAAAAAACTCCGATTTTTTTGTAGCCCGGCCGGGAATCGAACCCGGATCAAAAGTTTAGGAAACTTCTATTCTATCCATTGAACTACCGCGCCAAAAGATGGTGCAAAAATAATGCTTTTTCGCATATATTCAAAAGAATTGCCATTTGTTAGCTTCCGACGGTTGTTTCGTTATCAAACAATTCCTGATGAAAACTGTTAAACAAGATGCAGATGTATATTTATCAATAAAAACAATAAAATGAACAAAATTGCGATACTTTACGGCACTTCGGGCGGAAATACCGAATCCGTGGCCAAACAACTTCAAACGCTTTTCAACGGCGAAGCTGATCTTTTTAACGTTGAAAACGTGAAAATCGAGGATTTTCAACCTTATCCGTACCTTATTTTAGGAACTTCCACTACGGGAATAGGCGATTTGCAGGACGATTGGGACAGCTTTCTGCCCACGTTCGCAAAGACGGATCTTGCCGGGAAAACCGTGGCGATTTTCGCCTTAGGCGACAGCGCTTCTTTTTCCAGCAGCTTTGCCGAATCCATGCGGGTGATTTACGATGCCATAAAAGATAAAACAAAAATCGTGGGACAAGTCCCCGATGAAGGTTACACCTACGACGACTCCACGGCGGTTATTGACGGCACGTGGGTTGGACTTCCGCTGGATGAGGATAACGAATACGACCAGACATCGGCCCGTCTCGAAGCCTGGGTGGAAAGCCTCAGGAAAGAATTCGTGTAAACTTCGTTTACGGATATAAAAAACGGGCAGCTCCGCTTCGGGGCTGTCCGTTTTTGTATGTAGGTTGCGCGGGTTTTACAGCAATTTTTCTATCTTGCCGGCAAAGAGCGTTTTCGGTCCTGCGCCCACCACTTTATCCACCACTTCGCCGTTTTTAATGAAAAGCACGGTCGGGATATTGCGAATGCCGTATTTTGAGGTTGCTTCGTCGTTGTTATCCACATCAAGCTTGCCGACAACGATTTTATCTTTGTATTCTTCGCCCAATTGTTCAATGATCGGGCCGATCATTTTGCAGGGGCCGCACCATTCCGCCCAGAAATCGATCAGTACCAGTTTGTCGGTGCTTAATACATCATTTAGTGTTGCGTCTGTAATTTGAAGAGCCATAATATTTTTTATTTTAAATTGTTTGATGGTTTATTGTTTGCAAACTGCCTCGCCTTTAGACTATGGTCTAACGTCTTAAAGCCTGACAGCCTGAAGTATTTAGTTGATTTTAAAATCTATAAATAAGTTATCCCTCAAATAATCTATCAGGTGTTTGTTCACCTGAATGCGCGAAGGACGGGCAAAGAGTTGGACATTCATGTTGGCTTCTTCGCCGGTGATTTGGAAATATAACAACGAATTACCCGAATTGTTTTTTAACAGTGCCGATAATTCCGCTACAACCGTGTCGTCTATATCAGTGAGTGGTATTTGTAACGTGATCTTCGAAACCAGTTTATCTCTCATTTCCGATAACAGGTTCATACTGTTGAGTTTAATCTCCAACTCTTCGGGGCGATAGCGTTTGGGTTGTATTTTTGCCGTAGCGTAAACCGACAATCCGATGCGGGCAAAACGACCGTAATTCACGCTGTCTTCGCCAAAAAGAGCAAGTTCGCAACTGCCGGAGTAATCTTCGATTTTGAAGATCGTGTAAGGCGAACCTTTTTTTGTTTGTCCCTCGCGCACGTTTGTGATAATGCCGCCAAACGACACTTCTTTACCCTCCAGGTTCTCCAAATCGCTTAGCATTACGGAATCGGCCGTGCAAATGTATTTCAGGATAAATTCGTAATCGTCCAGCGGATGAGCGGAGAGGTAAATGCCGATAAGTTCTTTTTCTTTGTTCAGCCGTTCAAGGTCTGACCATCGTTGGGTCTTCGGCACCTCGGGGCGGGCAATTTGGAACGATGAATCGTCGCCAAAGAGCGAATTCATGGATACTTGTTTATCAAGTTGAAACTTACTTCCGTAGCGAACCAGCGTTTCCAAAAAATCTTCACCTCTGGCGTTCACCCCGAAAAATTGTTCGCGATACACACCCGTCAACGAATCGAAGGCACCAGAAAGCGCCGGCGCTTCAATATTTTTTTTGTTGCACGATGTGAGGTTCACGCGTTCCACAAAATCGAAAACGTCTTTATACGGCCCGTTTTGCAGCCGTTCGTCAATAATGTTTTGGGCGGCGCCCTGTCCAACGC
>JAQVEB010000378.1 GCA_028698105.1 Petrimonas sp.
TAAGAATCCCAGTCTTGGCTACCAACCCTATAAGCATGATCACGCCGATTTGACAGAAAATATTCATGGTAACCCCTGTAAAATACATAAAGATTAACGCACCTCCCACTGCCAACGGTACGGTAAGCATAATAATAAGCGGGTCTTTGAAACTTTCAAATTGCGCTGCCAATACCAGAAAAATCAACACAATAGCCAAACCAAAAGCAAAAATCAAACTCGAAGAGCTTTCTTTGAATTCCTTTGACTCACCACTCAATGCAGTACGAAACGTTTCGTCCAGCACTTCTCGAGAAATGCGATCCATTTCGCCTAAGCCTTCTCCCAACGTATAACCCGGTGCCAATGCAGCAGATACAGTGGCCGAACTGAAACGGTTATAACGATACAATTGCGGGGGTGCAACAGCCTCTTCCAGCTTAACCAAATTGTCCATTTGTATCATCTCACCTCTGGCATTTTTGATATAAATGGATCGAAGATCAAGTGGTGTATTACGTTGCTGGCGATTGATCTCTCCTAAAATCTGATACTGTTTCCCGTTCATGTAAAAATAACCCATTCGCTGGCCACTAAGTGCATATTGCAGTGTTTGAGCAATATCACGCGTATTCACACCCAGCAAAGCGGCTTTATCTCTATCCAAATGTATGCGTATTTCAGGCTTCGTGAATTTCAAATTGACATCCGACATCCGAAAAACAGAACTCTGCTCTACTTTTTCCATAAATGGAGGAATAAATTCCCTTAGTTTGTCAATATTTGTTGCTTGTAAAACATATTGAACAGGCATTCCTCCTCGGCGCCCTCCAAAAGTAGATTCTTGTTGTACGAATGCCCTCCCCGCAGTTTCATTTCGAACGGCATCCGACAACGCATCGGCAATCTCCATCTGACTGCGTTCGCGTTCTCTTATATCAGGTAAAATCATATTTATATTCCCCGATGATCCCCACACACGGGTAATATTCGACTCACGTTCGGGAACAACTGAATCGGCAATAAGCGAAATTTTGGAAGTATAATCCCTCACGTATTCAAACGTTGCACCTTCAGGAGCCGTTGTACGTATGGTTACCTGCGAGCGATCTTCCAAAGGTGCTAATTCAGAAGGAATAGATTTTCCTAACCCGACAATAATAATCAAAATGACCGCTATAAGGGGAAATATCAATTTTTTATGACGAATACAGGCTTGCAATATCTTTTCGTATCCTGCATTGATTTTCTCAAAAAAAGGTTCCGTTATTTCATAGAGTTTATTGTGTCTTTCCTGCTTCTTGAGCATCTTACTCGCAAGCATTGGAGTAAATGTTAGGGCAGCAAAAGCCGAAATGAGTACCGACCCCCCAATAACCAAACTAAACTCCCTAAAAAGCCTGCCGGTCATCCCTTCCATAAACACAATAGGGAAAAAAACAGATACCAACGTAATGGTCGTAGAAATAATGGCAAAAAAGATTTCTTTTGACCCCTCAATTGCTGCTTGACGGGGATTCATCCCTTGCTCAATTTTTCGATAAATATTTTCGGTCACCACAATGGCATCATCCACCACCAATCCCACTGAAAGAACTACCGCCAACATAGAAAGCACGTTAATGGAAAATCCTGCGATAAACATCACGAAAAAAGCGCCTACTAACGACACCGGAATAACTACAGTAGGAATAAGGGTTACACTCCACTCGCGTAAAAAAACAAAAATAATGAACACAACCAACAGAAAAGCAACCACAATGGTATCTTGAACTTCTTTAATGGAAGCACGAACAAACTTGGTACTGTCATATGCCACATCAACCTTCACATCGTCGGGCAAATCTTTTTCCATGGTTTTCAATCGATTATAAACATTATCGGCTATCTCTATATGATTTGATCCCGGCTGAGGAATAATGACAACATTTACCATTGGCACACCATTACGACGAAGAATATTTTTCCTATTCTCGGTATCGATTTCGGCAAAGCCAATATCCTTGAAACGGACAACGCGTTTATCATCTTCCTTAAGAATAAGATCATTAAATTCTTCCGGTGTTTTCATCAAACCCAAAGTGCGAATAGAAAGTTCAATCAGATCACCCTCAATACTTCCCGAAGGCAATTCGATATTCTCTTTATCCAGGGCATTTTTTACTTCAACCGGCGTTACCCCATATGCAGCCATTTTCATGGGATCGAGCCATAAACGCATGGCGTAACGATTTTCCCCCCATATTTCAACACCACTCACATTGGAAATGGTTTGCAGTTGCTCTTTTATGGTAAGCTCCGCTATTTCGCTTATCTCGAGAAGCGAACGCTTAGGACTTTGCACCGTAATCTGCATGATGGGCACAGCATCGGCATCGGCTTTCGAAACTGTAGGAGGGTCAACATCGCGAGGCAGATAGCGTTGCGCACGTGAAACTTTGTCGCGCACATCGTTTGCTGCTGTTTCCAAATCGACACTCAACTCAAACTCAACTGTAATTCGGCAAGATCCCTGACTGCTTCTACTTGTAAGCGATCGGATTCCGGGTATACCGTTGATATTCTGTTCAAGAGGTTCAGTAATTTGGTTTTCGATCACCTCGGCATTGGCTCCCGGATAAGAAACACTTACAGTAA
>JAQVEB010000379.1 GCA_028698105.1 Petrimonas sp.
CATGACGACTCCAACGGAAAATACTGGGTGCCGGCAATGGCAGATGCCCCGCTTCGCGGTTACTACGGCCGCCACGAATGGTTTTGGGAGCCGGGCGACGAAAAAGCGGTCGAACCTTTGGAGCGATTGGTGAATATGTATTACAAATCCGTAGGACAAAACGCCACGCTTATCGTAGGGCTCACGCCCGATCCGCGCGGATTGATGCCTGAGGGCGATGTGAAACGTCTCGAAGAATTCGGCGCGCGTGTGCAGGAATTAACCGCTCATCCGTTGAAATCTACTTCAGGCGTAGGCACAAAAATCAATCTCAAATTAGATAAACGTCAACTTGTCAATCAAATCGTCATTCAGGAAGATATTGCCAAAGGCGAACGCATCCGCCAATACAAAGTGGAAGGGTTAACCCGCAAAGGTTGGAAAACCCTCTGTGAAGGCGAATCGGTGGGGCACAAACGCATTCAGACCTTTGAGCCGACGGAAGTAAGTCGAGTTCGTTTGGTGGTTGAAAAAAATATTGATGTTCCGCAAATTAGGAATTTTAGTGCATTTCATATCGAAAATGCTCCGAAACTGTAAATCACAATTAAATGTTTTCCTCGGACATCCGACATCTAACTTTTTAAAAATATGAACAAAAAATCCATCCTTCCGCTCGCGTTGCTTTCAGCAACGGCGCTATCGGCACAAACCACTGACACCCGACCCAATATCATCCTTTTCATGGTGGACGATATGGGCTGGCAGGACACTTCACTTCCGTTCTGGACACAGGAAACGCCGTTAAACAGAAAATACCACACGCCCAACATGGAGCGGCTTGCTTCGCAAGGAATGATGTTCACGCAGGCGTACGCCTGTCCTGTGAGCTCACCCACGCGCGTGAGTTTGATGACGGGAATGAACGCTGCCCGGCATCGGGTAACAAACTGGACATTGGAGAAAAACAAATCTACCGACCGCAAAAGCGATGTGCTTGATTTTCCCGATTGGAACGTGAACGGCATTTGTCAGGTCCCGGGCATTCCGCATACGTACGAAGTAACTTCGCTCTCGCAATTGCTCAAAAACAGCGGTTATCACACCATTCACTGCGGCAAGGCGCACTGGGGCGCTATTGACACGCCCGGAGAAAGTCCGCGCCACTTCGGTTTTGAAGTGAACATTGCCGGCCACGCCGGCGGCGGATTGGCCAGTTACCTGGGCGAGCAAAATTTCGGTAACCGCACCGATGGAAAACCCTCCCCGCTGCAAGCCATTCCCGGATTGAAAGACTATTGGGGACAGGATATTTTTGCTACGGAAGCCCTCACCATCGAGGCCATGAAAGCTTTAAACAAAGCCAAAAAACTCGGTCAGCCGTTTTACCTGTACATGGCGCACTACGCCATTCACGTGCCGGTGGACAAAGACATGCGATTTTACCAGAAATACCGTGATGCGGGATTATCGGAGAAAGAAGCGGGCTACGCTTCGCTTATCGAAGGGATGGACAAAAGCCTGGGCGACCTGATGAACTGGCTGGAAAAGAACGATTTGGAGAAGAATACCATCATCATTTTCATGAGCGACAACGGTGGACTTTCGTCGGAAGATTATTGGCGCGATACGCCGCTTCACGTGCAAAACGCGCCGCTCAACAGCGGAAAAGGTTCGATGTACGAAGGCGGCACGCGCGAACCGATGATCGTGCGATGGCCCGGAACCGTGAAACCAAAGAGCAAATGTAACGACTACCTCATCATCGAAGATTTTTTCCCGACCATCCTCGAAATGGCGCAGGTAAAACGATACGAAACCATTCAGTCCATTGACGGAAAAAGCTTTATGCCGATGTTACAGGGCGAAAAAGGCTTCAACAAAAACCGCAGTTTATATTGGCACTTTCCCAACCTGTGGGGCAACGACGGCCCCGGTATCGGCACAACCAGCGCGGTGCGCAAAGGCGATTGGAAGCTGGTGTATTACTACGAAACGGGTAAGAAGGAACTGTTCAACATCCCCGACGATATCGGTGAGAAGAAAGACCTTTCGGCGAAGCATCCCGAATTGGTGAAGGCATTATCCATGGAATTGGGCGGTTATTTGCGCGGCGTTTCGGCGCAACGTCCGTCGTTTAAGGCTACCGGCAAACCATGCCCGTGGCCGGATGAAATATAAGACATATGAAAAACTCTTATTTTATTGAGCAAAATATTGATTTTATCAACAAAAACGGTTATTCGATTTATCCGTCAGGTTGTCAGATTTATAAAAAAATCCGAAATTGTGAAGTTTTAATAACCGATTATATCGGCAACAAAATCCTCTTTGAAAGGTTCGTTGTGGTTACAGTTTGGATTAAGGATATCAACAGACTTGATGTTTTTTGAAAAAACGCACAAAGGAAGTTTTTTTCAACCCAAATTAAAAAAGATGGATAGGATAATACTTGCTGAAATTAACAAATTCGAGAAACAAAAACTACAATAAATATCATAACATATTCCGGTGCGCCGCACCGCAATGTTTCGTCTGATTACTCCGGCTACAAAGATTTTTGGCACGCTGTGCCGTTCGCTACAGAGTAGCCGGATATTTGTAGGTATTCCATTAGCCGTGAACCCGATAGGTACA
>JAQVEB010000086.1 GCA_028698105.1 Petrimonas sp.
CTCGTGCGGGGAGCAAGGGGTTGTCTGTTGAGAAAGGAATATATGGGTAGAAAAAAGAACACGGAAACATCTTATGCCCCTGTCGTTTCTATTCTCAGACGCATTCAATGCGTCTCTACGCTTCCCCTCCAAACTCCATCAGGTAGGCCTTGATAAAATCATCGAGATCGCCGTCAATGACGCCGGTAACGTCCGATGTCTGGTAGTTGGTGCGGTGGTCTTTCACGCGACGGTCGTCGAAGACATAGCTGCGGATTTGCGACCCCCATTCGATTTTCTTTTTCCCCGCTTCAATTTCAGCCTGCGCTGCGCGCCGTTTTTCGAGTTCCATCTCGTAGAGTTGCGAACGCAACAAACGTATCGCGTTTTCGCGATTACCGAGTTGCGAGCGGCTTTCGGTGTTCTCGATTACTATTTCCTGCGTTTGGCCGGTATCGGGATCGGTGTAGTTGTAGTGCAGTCGCACGCCGGTTTCAACCTTGTTCACGTTCTGCCCGCCGGCACCCGATGAACGGAAGGTGTCCCAGCTCAGGTTCGCGGGATTCAGTTCAATCTCGATGCTGTCGTCCACCAGCGGAACCACGAAAACCGATGCGAACGATGTCATTCGTTTGCCCTGCGCGTTGTAGGGCGATACGCGGACCAGGCGGTGCACGCCGTTCTCGCTTTTCAGGAAACCATAAGCCAGATCGCCTTCCACTTGCAGTGTAGCGGTTTTTATGCCGGCATCGTCGCCGTCCTGCCAGTTGGTGACGGTGGTTTTGTAACTCTTGCTTTCGCACCAGCGCTGGTACATGCGGAAAAGCATCGAAGCCCAGTCCTGGCTTTCGGTTCCACCGGCGCCGGCGTTAATTTTCAGTACGGCGCCCAACTGGTCTTCTTCGCGACGGAGCATATTTTTCAGTTCCAGCTCTTCGATCAGCCGGAGCGCTTCGGCGTAGTTGGCATCTACCTCTTCTTCCGACACGATGCCTTCTTTCACGAAATCGTAGGCCAGTTGCAATTCGTCGGTTGCCGATTTTACTTCGTTATACGCATTTATCCACCCTTTGAGCTCGCGAACCACCTTCATTTGTGCTTCGGCCGTTTTGGGGTCGTTCCAAAATTCGGGCGATTGTGTTCTTAGTTCTTCTTCTTCGAGTTGTATGGTCTTTGCATCAATGTCAAAGATACCCCCTCAGCGCCTGCTCGCGCTCCAACACATCTTTAAGTTGGTCTGCCGTTATCATATTTTGTTGATTTGTAGTTTGAAAGAGATTGAATAAGATTGAGAAAGATTGATTTGTGAAGACGGGCAATTTGCTTTCCGCCGCCGTCAATCTTATTCCATCTGATTTAAAGGATGCAAATTTACGCAAAAGATACGGATATGACAAGCATCTCGTTAAAAACGCTTTTTCAGAAACAATTTCGATAAATTCATTGTTATAATAACGGACAAATAAAAATCAAACAGTATGTACGATTATCATGAACCCCCCGAAAGTTTAAGTGAAAAAGCAAAAAGCCGCCTTAGGGCGCTCAACAGTTTAAAGGAAGAAATTGAAGCGATAGACTGGTACGCACAACGCGCAGACGTGGAGAAAGACAATTCGTTGAAGGCCATCCTCAAACACAATATGGAAGAAGAAATGGAACACGCCGTGATGACGTTGGAGTGGCTTCGCCGGAATATGGATGGCTGGGACGAATACCTGAAAGAATTTCTGTTTACAAAAGGCGATATTGCCCATCACGAAGAGGAAAAATAGTCTTTTTTTGGCTGTTTTTTTAGTTTTTCCGTTACCTGAATTTATAATTGGTTCCGGGAACGGTGGTGAAGGAAATTTTCTTTAAATCCACGGCTTTTGCACGGTTATCGAGTTTCGGATGGATAGGCGAGTGCTTTTTGAGGTATTCCACCAGCACATCGTGAACGGTATAATCCATAATTTTTATATTCTTCGCGTTTTTCAAGCGGCAAACGGTTGTTTTCGGGTCGCCTTCGCGCACGCAGGCCGAGATAGTGTAAGTTGCATCCGGTTCCATCGGTTTATTACCGATGTTTACCGACAAAATGCGACGCCCTTTCGGCTTCGAGGTATCCAACTCTACTTCCATCCCCGAAAATCGCACCAGCCAACCGCCGAACCTTTCCTGCGGATTTTTGGCAAATACGTTGTTTGCTTCTTTTTCGAGCCACTCTTTGATCTGTTTTCCGGTAACTTCTCCGGTTTTAACCTGCTCATTTACGGGTAGCATGCACCAGATATCGTTCATGTTGATGGGGGCCGGATCATTTTTTTCGGGAACAACAGGGTATCCGAACCGAAAGCCGTTGGAGAGCGACACGTCCGCACCGGTTTTCCATCGCATGGCATCGGTGATGAAGTTATCCATCGGTGTTTGAACGGGAATGTACCGGTACAAAGGAGTTGTCGTGGAACCCACCACTTCTTCCAGTTTCTTCTGATACGGTTTTTTGGCCTTATCAATTATTTTCTGAAGCGCTTCATCGGCCGGATATTTCTCGGGATCAACGTCAATCAGTTCATATTCGTCCGATACAAACTTATCGTCTTCGAAATGAAGCGTGAGCTTGCCTACGAACGATCCGAAAGCGCCAGGTTCGGTCACTTTGGCATATTTGCCTTCTATCGGCTTGCGGATGCGTTCGTGCGTATCGTTTCCGAGGATGTAATCCACATCTTTGGCTATGGTTTTATTCGATAAAGCCACCTGCTTGAAAATACCGATATGCGTGATCAGGAAAATTACATCGGCACGTTCTTCTTTCTTTACTTTTTTGATGAGAGCGGCTACGTTTTGATCAATTCCGTTGAATGCAATGCCTTTGCTGAACTTCGGATTCTGGCGTTCGGGAATATCGGGATCGTTAATGCCGATGAAGGCGAGCCGTATGTTGCCGATGCTTTTTATCCAGTATGAGGGGAAAAGGTTTTCGCCGGTTTTTTCGTCTTTCATGTTTTGTACGATCACCTGCGTACGGTAATTTTTCATCACATCCAACATGATTTCTTTGCCGTAAACCACCTCCCAGTTACCGGGGATAAGCAGATCGTAGTGCATGTCTTTCACAATGTCCGAGAAAATTTTTCCTTCGGAAAGCGCGGCGTAGCCGCTTCCCTGGATCATGTCGCCACCATCTACGATGATCGTACGTCCGGCCGCCCGCTCCGTGTTAAAGAGCGTTTTAATGTGCGCCAATCCTCCCCGTTTTTTAAAAACTATTTTTCCGTTTTCAACAAAGAGTTCCTCGTGCGGGTCTATTTGACCGTGAATATCGGCTGTTTGCAGGATGGTGATGGAGAAAGCGTTCTTTTTGCTCATGATGCGGCTGGTTTGGAATTATACAAATAAAACCATTTTTCGCCTCAAAATGTTCTCCCGAAATCGGATTTCAATTCTGTGGTTGCGTGTGAATTATCAGTTTCTCGCCGGTTTTCAGTACCTTCCCCAGATTGGGATTCCACCTGCGTAACTGTTCAACCGAGCAACCATATTTACGCGAAATAGCGTAAAGGGTTTCGCCCGGCTTCACTTCGTGCAGGATTTGCGGCGGGGTGTTTTGCGTAGAATCGGGTTTTACTTCCGCCGGCTTGGGCACGGTTAGTGGCTCGGAAATGATCATCGCGTTTTTCACCTGCTCGTTTATTTGCTGTTCTTTTCGTGTGGAATCGGGCAGGGAAGTGGAATCGGTATAGTTGGTTTGTCGGGCGACCTGCACGGAATCCGTAAGCGTTTCCGCCGGACGGGAGTGGATTATCGGGGCGATGGAATCTGTTGCATTATCATTTACCGAAGCGGTTTCGGAGGCCTTTTCCGTCGGTTGGAGTTTTCGCAAGTCCACCGGTTGCGGTTCTTCAGCTTTCGCATCTTCCCTCGCTTTGGCAGTGATAAAAGCATTTTTGCGCTTATCATCCTTTACGACTTGTTCTTTACTTTTCGTCGTGGTTTTTTGTTTCGTTTTAACGCGGGATTGAGCCAGCGTTACGTCTTTCAATACCCTGCCGCCGCGAAGGTAACGCGAAGCGTAGTATTGTTCCGTGGACGAAGAAACGATAACGCCGTTGCTGGTTGACGCATGAATAAACCTGAAATTGCCGTTGGGCAGTGTTTCCGTAACGATGCCCACATGGCCCACTTTCCCGTTGTGGCTGCGTCCTTCAAAAAACACCAAATCGCCAACTGTGAGCTCTTCTTTTCTCCGTACGGAGGGGAGTTGCCGGTCTTGTCCGCTCGAACTCGGACTCAGGTTATAACCGAACTTTTTGAAAACAAAGGATGTATAGCCGGAACAATCGAACGAATTCGGGCCTTTTCCCGCATACCGGTACGGTTTGCCGAGGTATTTCCTGCTATAGTCAATGATGTCGTTTTGCAGAGCGGAAATGTTCTTACTGCCCGATGCAGCCTTTCGCGACACGCCACAGGAGGCTATAATAATGGAAAGGAATATAAGCAGAGTTATTTTTTTAACCATTGATCATTGGTTTCGGATGAACTCGATTTTTTTCGATGATGCAAAAATAATGAAAAGCAGTGAGAGAAAACACCCGAAAACAGTTGATTTAACTATTTATCCGAAATTTTAGAACTTAAGCAGTCTTGCGCTCCGGGATTGCGGAAATGAAAAAAAGCAGTATTTTTGTTCCAAAAATCAGTTTTAAAAACACGATAAAATGCAACAACTTAAAAACATCATTTTCGATTTCGGAGGCGTATTAATTGACTGGAACCCGGTGTATCTCTACAAAAAGATATTTGAAACGGAAGAGGAAATGAATTATTTTCTGGAGAATATTTGCACGTACGATTGGAACATCCTGCAAGATGCGGGGCGTCCCATTTCGATTGCCACAGCCGAGAAACAGGCCGAATTCCCTGAATATAAAGACTTGATCGCGATGTATTACGGGCGATGGACGGAAATGGTGGGCGGGCTTTTCGAAGAAAACGTTAAACTCATCAAACCGTTGAAGAAAAAATATAAGATTTACGGCCTCACCAATTGGTCGGCAGAAACCATTCCGATGGCCATGGAGCGCTACGATTTTTTTGACGATCTCGACGGTATTGTGGTTTCGGGCGCCGAAAAACTGATAAAACCCGACAAAAAACTGTATCAGGTTCTGATAGACCGCTATTCCATCACTCCGCGAGAGTCGTTGTTTATTGATGACAATGCTAAAAATATAGCTGCCGCTATTGAAATGGGTTTCCAGACGATCCATTTAACACCGGACACGAATTTGGAGGAAAAACTCAACGAACTGCGTTTACTCGACTAAAAATGGCTCCGCAAGGCCGCATTACTTCAAAAACTTCATAAATTCCTTCGGAACGGACGTTTCAAAATTCATGCGTTCTCCGGTAACGGGATGATAAAACTCCAGCACCCGGGCGTGTAGCGCGATCCGGCCGATTAGCGTTTGTGAACCGTATTTCCGGTCGCCGACGATGGGGTGGCCGATATCTTTCATGTGCACGCGGATCTGGTTCTTCCTGCCGGTTTCCAGTTCCACTTCGAGCAGCGAAAACTGTTCGGTGAATTGCAGCCGTTTGTAACGAGTTACCGCCGGTTTTCCGCCGTTATCGGTATTGCTGGAATAAATAACGTGCGTTTTCTTGTTCTCGGTGAGCCAACTCGAAATCTTTCCCTCTTCTTTCTCCACCTTGCCCTCCACGAGGGCGATGTATGTTCTTTTGGTAACTACATCGCGCCAGTTATCGCGAAACGCGTGCTGCACATCGCCGGTTTTGGCAAACACCAAAACGCCCGATGTAAGCTGATCGAGCCGGTGAACCGTAAAAATTTTGTTTTTCGGCGACGATCGCAGAACATGTTCTTTCAGAATGGAAAAAGCGGTGGTATCCATACCGCTGCCGGTGGTAACCGTCAGCAGCCCTGCTGCTTTGTCTATAACAATGATGTGGTCGTCTTCGTACAAAATATGCAGTTGCGGAGTGTCTTTCTCCACAATGGTGCGCCGGTTGCTCACCTGCACGTTGTCTCCCTGTTGCAGCGGATGATCGAATTGGGATATGGCTTTGCCGTTTACAGCCACTTGCCCGTATTTCAACAACGATTTTACCGCGTTACGGCTCATTCCGCCCATTTTTGCAAGAAGAAAATCCATTAAAAGGGCATTTTCTTTCACTGTCAGGGTGGTGACTTTCGGTGTGGAATACGGTTGCTTGGTTCTTTTATACATCGTGAGTTTCTTGAATTGCCTTAAAACAGAACTTCCATCAGTTGAATATCAGACAGTACTACGCCGGATGTTCCCGAATCCACAAGATCGAAAACGATGCGTGCCTGCGCATCGGTTTGGGGGGCGGTGAACACCATATTATACGCTTTCCCTGTTTTATCCATTAAAACCGATGTGCTGCCGTAGGTTGTCCACGGATCGCTCGCCTTAGTCATGCCGATGCCGATGCTTTTCGAATCGCTATTGGGCGAATAGGCCGTGAACAGAACCCGGTATGTCTTGCCTTGCTGTACGGCCATTCCGGGCTTCACGAATTGAATGTGCCACGTATCGGTACCCGGTTTGGTGATGGTTATCGTAACTTTATCACCGGCGATATTCAACGAAGACGCCGCCGAAGCGTCGTTGTTGGTGAGGAACCAGCCGTCGTTTTGTCCGTTGGAAAAATTGCTTTTGTAGATCAGAGTGCTCGCGGGCTGAAAAGCCGGCGGCATCTCATCCTTGAGCAACGCATTCACTAACTCCGTTTTATAGGTTTTGGTTGCCGGGTCGTAAATTCCGAATCCCGAATTCCACTCCCAGTGCGCCCAGCTAAAGCCCTGTTGCTCAAACCATCGCGCTAAAAAACGGGTCCATTTCACACGCGATTCCATATCGGCACGCGAAAACGATCCGAATTCACCCACATGAACCGGGATATTTTTTTCCTCCGATAGTTGCTTAGCAAACTTAAAATCGTTCTCCACAGCCTGACGCTCCCATTCGGTATCCTGCCATTTCGTTCCGAGCCAGGCATCGGAACCTTCGGCCCAGTTTGCACCCTGATGCGTGAAATGGAACGGGTTGTAGTAATGGATGGTGAGGATCAGGTGATTGTCCGCGGGAATATCCAGCGCTTTCAGGCCGCCGACTCCGCCCCACTCGGCAACGCCGAGCAGCACGCAACGCTGGGGATTTGTCGCGCGGATGATTTGCAAGGCTTCTTTGGAGTATTGATTCCAGATTTCCGTTGTGAAAGGGCCGTTGGGTTCATTCAGGATTTCAAACAACAAACTGTCGGGATAATTTTTGAAATAGCCGGAAATCTGCTCCCATTGCGATAAGAACCGGGCTTTTTGTCCGGCGGGATCGGCGATCAGCGCATCGTGGTGGTGCATATTGATAATGATGTGCAGCTTGTTTTTCAGCGCTTCGTCCACCACAGACTGAATGGTTTTCATGAATTCGGGACGAATGGTGTACGGAGCGGAAGCGGAACTTCGGTCATCCATTTCCCAACGGATCGGAAGTCTCACATGCGTAAAACCGAGATCGGCAATGCGCTTTAAATCGGCCTTATCGAACGGGGCTGCCCACGAAGGCATGGCTTCAAACGTATTGCCGATATTGATGCCGCGGCCTAAACGGGTGTTCATTTCGTGGGCGGTTGCCCATGTTTTTGTTTGGTTCTCCTTTTCGGTCACCGTGTTGTTGCAACTCAACGATACAAACGTGATTGCAACGAGCAGAAGTGCGTTTATTGTTTTCATATAACAAAGGATTGATATACAAATGTATGAAAATAACCATAAAAACCGAAGAATCAGTTCCTTTTTTCGAAATCTGCGATGAATCCCAGCGCAAGCCAGTTGGCGAGCGCCTGCCGGTTATTCTCCAGAATAATTCTGCGGCGATCGAATTCGTTTTGAATATTGCCTACTTCTACGAGCGTTGAAACGGGCTTCAGGTGCCGAAGGAGATACAGATCGCGGTGTTCCGCGATTCCCTGAAAACCGCGTCCGGGTTGAAAGGTATCGTATTTGTTTTGGAATACGTCGCGCAGCGTGTAAGACAACGCTTTGCTTTTCGGGTCGATTGAGTGGTAAAAAAACACATCAATCTGTTTCTTTTTGTTGCGGCTGTCCACGTGTATCGAAATGGCGCGGAAATAATAGAACAGGTTTTTATCTCTTTCGTACAACTGATTGATGGCATCGGTACGTTGCTTCAGCCGGTCGAGTTGGCTTTTCGGGATCGGTTCACCCAGGCAAGTCTCGGTATTGCTGTTGTTCAGGTATTTGCCGTTTCTGATACCATCATTTTCATCCTGAATGATGATGTAAACCGTAGCGCCTTCCGACATCAGGTTGCGCGCCAGCCTCAGGGCAATATCGTAAGCGTACTCGTCTTCGTGCAGTTCCTGCCCGTCGAGCGTGCTCACCGCACCCGGGTCCGGGCCGCCGTGTCCGCTTTCAATATAAAAACAGGCTCCTTTCAACTTGTCCGATCTTATCGGAACTGAGCTGAACTCCGGCCCGAAAATAGACGGTTCTGTTGGTTGGTACGCCACTCCCGCAGCAGGATACACGTCGCCGGGATGCAAAACCGGTATCAGATAAACGGTTCCCAGTTCCAAGCTGCCTTGGCTATTTAAGCGGTCTTTATTGAGGTCTATGAATTCGCTTACGTAAGTGGTGTCCACCCGGTTCCATCTTCGAAGGAAAGATAGGATTCCGTCTCCCTCAACGGGATACGCCATATCCTGCGCCGGCAGAAAAGCCGGAATAGACAAACAGAGAAGAAAAAGAGGGAAGAATATCGTTTTTTTCATGCGAACGTCTTTTTGATATCCGCAAAAATACGAAAATTATTCTCAACCGTTCAGCGATTCGTTCCCGAATAAAAATTTTGAAAGAAGTTTACACCTTAAAGTTGTGAGTTACACTAAAATTAATTTAATTTGCGTAATCAATTTAATAACCAAAATCATGTCAAATCAGAACGCATCAACCAAATCCATTCTGTTTGCCTTGCTGGCAAATTTGGGGATCGCCATCACAAAAACAGTAGCCGCCGTGCTCACCGGCTCGGGCTCCATGCTGGCTGAAGCCATTCACTCTTACGCCGATTGCGGTAACCAGTTGCTGCTTTTCTTCGGATTGAAACAATCGAAAAGGGCTCCCGAAGAAAACCACCCGTTGGGGCACGGCAAGGAAATTTATTTTTGGTCTTTTGTTGTCGCGCTGATGTTGTTTAGCATGGGCGGCTTGTTTTCGATCTACGAAGGGATTCACAAACTGAGCGCTCAGGAAGAGTTGAAAAGCCCGATGATCGCCATCGTGGTACTCGCGGTGAGTATTGTGCTCGAAGGAGCCTCGCTGACGGGTTGCATCAAACAAATTCACAAAGTGAAGAAAAACGGCGTTTCGTTGTGGCAATGGACAAAAGAAACGCGAAAGAGCGAACTGGTAGTGGTGCTTGGCGAAGATATTGCCGCAATTGTGGGACTAACTTTTGCATTACTGGCTATTACGTTGGCCATGATTACCGGAAATCCCGTTTTTGACGCTATCGGAAGCATCGGCATTGGCACATTGCTGGTGTTTGTGTCCTTGTTTATCGGGTTTAAGGTAAAAGGGCTCCTGATTGGGCAGAGCGTTGACCGCGATACACGCGACGAGATAAACAACCTGCTCGCTTCGTTGCCCGAAATAGAAAAAGTATTTAATGTGATTACCCTGCAAATGGGCGAAGATATCATGGTTTCCGTAAAAGCGAAGATGACCGAAACGGAATCGGCCGAACGGTTGCTGATGGATGTAAACAAGTGCGAGCAAGCGCTGAAAGCTTCCAACCAGGCTATTGACTGGGTGTTTTTTGAACCCGATATTTCCGACTGATTAACAACATTTAATTACCGTTTTTTCGCGGGAGCACGATTTATTTGCTATCTTTGCACCCGTTAAAACAATGTGGACAGATTTGAGCTGCTTGCAACCACAGAAAAAAATGCTAAAAAAATTCTTCGCATTTATTCGTTTTCCCGTTGCTCAGTTTTTATATCTTCCGTTGTTTAAAAAGAAGTTGAACCATTTTATAAACAGCGAAAATGAATTATTTATTTACCTCCGAATCGGTGTCCGAAGGACATCCCGATAAAGTAGCCGATCAGATATCGGATGCTTTGCTTGACGAGTTTCTGGCATACGACCCAAACTCGAAAGTAGCTTGCGAAACGTTGGTAACTACCGGACAGGTGGTGCTGGCAGGAGAAGTAAAATCCAACACGTATGTGGACGTGGCCGAAGTGGCGCGCGACGTGATCGCAAAAATCGGATACACAAAAAGTGCCTACCGGTTTGAAGCACAATCGTGTGGCGTTTTTTCAAGTATTCACGAACAGTCGGACGACATTAACCGCGGTGTTGATCAAAAAGCCGACCCCATGGATCAGGGCGCCGGCGACCAGGGTATGATGTTTGGCTACGCCACCGATGAAACCGATAATTTTATGCCGTTGCCGCTGGATTTGAGCCATGCACTTTTGCAGGAGTTGGCCAACATCCGCAAAAACGAATTGCACCTGATGCCATATTTGCGTCCCGATGCCAAATCGCAGGTTACCATTGAATATTCCGAAGACGGCACACCGCTGCGTATAGATACCATCGTGATATCCACCCAGCACGACGAGTTTGAACAACCGAAAGACGACAGCCGGGAATCCGCACTCAAAGCCGATGAAGAAATGCGCTCGCGCATCGAACTGGATGTTCGCAAAATACTTATTCCGCGTGTTCAGGCGCAATACAAACATCGGAAAGATGTCCACAAACTGTTTGAAGGCGATATAAAATATTACGTGAACCCCACAGGTAAGTTTGTCATCGGTGGCCCCCACGGCGATACCGGATTAACCGGCCGCAAGATCATCGTGGACACCTACGGCGGAAAAGCGTCGCATGGCGGGGGCGCTTTCTCGGGCAAAGACCCCTCGAAAGTGGATCGTTCGGCAGCTTATGCTGCACGGCACATCGCGAAAAACCTGGTCGCCGCAGGTGTTTCACCGGAAGTGCTTATTCAGGTTTCGTACACCATCGGTATAGCGGAGCCG
>JAQVEB010000087.1 GCA_028698105.1 Petrimonas sp.
TACTCATCTCCGCATTTCATGTATGTATCTGCCACTTCTGTCGGATCCCCACACTTTTCGACCAATGTCCGCTCGCCGGAGGTCAGATAGGGGCTGATGTCAAAACTGAAAGGAGTATCTTCATTTTTTCTATCTAAAATCCAAACAGATTTGAGTGATTATTTAAATTAACTTCTGTTGTTGTGGTGGGGGTTGGATAAAATGTGTCAATTCACAGCGTATCCTCTTATATTCAACTCTTTGAAACCAACAAGCCCCATCAGTGTGTTATTAGCTCCCTCGTTGTTTTCGGGAACATGTAAATCTGTGATAACAACTTTCAGATAGCGGCCGCTGTTTTCTTCTGTGATTTCTGTTGTTTGAAACCCGCGATACCATACCGGGAAATGGGCTGCTCCGATTTGTGTCCATTCTGCCGCATTTACCTCCGATTCGTTCGGATTTTCAGGCAGAGCTGAATTGGAAACCCAATATTCCAAGTCTCGAATCTTATCATCCCATACATCATCGCTCGTTCTCACCATTGTATTTACCTGTTCGATCATGTATTTCCTTTTCATATCGATAACGAGGATGTAAGGCGGATAAATAGCGTCAGTGGGATAAGCACGCGGAGAAGCATCCCAATCAAGAGGTTCCCAAAAATAGCTTGTCCAACCAGTATTCACATCTCCATCAAACATAGAAGATACTGGTTGTGTCCAGCCGGCATCAACTGCGGGGATATTCTGATAGACAACCTCGAATGGCCTTGCGCTGATATTATGTACAGGATTGTATTCAGATGGGTCAAAACGCTCGAATTTGCCATCTGTAATCTTGACATCCGAAATCTGAACTCGCTCACCATTACTATTGGGTGCATGATAAGCCATTTTTAAATTATCTTCCAAATCTTCAAAAATCATGGCATGGCCGCCATCGCTTGAAAAAATGGGTATTGGATCATGCTCCCAAGGACCTTCCAGTTTCCCACTTTTAGAGATTGATTGGCCAATAGCATAACCACCGGTGGACTGACTCGACCATATCATAATCAGATTGCCACTTTCCTCGTCTTTCCAAATAAAGGGGGCATCGGTAACATAATTGAAACCATCTCCGCTAACTGTCCACGGAGCCTGTGATGCTGAGAATAAAAGAAACGGCTCGTCGGCTGCACCCGACAAATCATCTTTCAGCTGCATGGCCCACATTTCTCCGTCTTGTACTTGCAACCATTCACGGCAAAACAACATATAGGGTACACCTTGTTCATCCACATAGAGCGAACCGTCAAGTGACATCATTTCGATAGGGGTTATATTTAGCTGATCGTTGGGTAATATCGGTTTGTACGTATCCAAAGGATGAGAACCCCCCTTTAGAATAGTCGTTCCTCGTATAATGTCTGCCCCTCCAACTGTAATAAAACAATACCAGTTTCCTTTGTATTCATAATAATCCGGTGCCCAGTAATCTTTGGTACCCAAATAATCCGGTTCGGCCTGAAAAACATATCCAACATCTTTCCATTTCTTCAGGTTAAGGCTTTTATAAGCATATAAAGCTCCTCTACCATCGGCCCATGTTGAACGAATCAAATAATAACATTCTTCTTCACGGTCAACAATGATAAAAGGATCGCGAACGCCCATATCGGAAGTATTGATGTTATACTCCGTAATATCTTGCATCTGATAAGTTTTTCCCGCATCTGAATCGCTACAAGCTACGAGTGGTAACGATAAAAATACCGTGAGTATGATATAAAAAAGTCTTTTTTTCATAATTCTTTTTATTCTTATTCTTACATTAAATATCACTAATTGATCGCAACTCCATCTATGGCAACTATTTCTTTTGCATATACTTCGCTGAAACTGCAAAGTTTGGGGTCATTTCGATGACTTCCCGTCGGACGTATTTTCAAATAACGCCCTTTGGTAATACCGGAAGAAAGTTCTGTTCCGGACAAATCATACCAATAGGGGCCTCCGCCGATATTCGGTATATTAGTACAAGTAATAGCATGTTTCCAAGAATTCCCTTTTTCTACTGTATTGTAGTTGGCCAAATCGCCATCAGGAGTAAACGTAAACGTATCTGACAAATAGAATTCACAATCTTTCAAATCCCGGTCACCCATATCTAACGTACCTTGCCCAATCCCTATTCCAGCGAAAGAGATTTCACGCCCAAAATCTACTACAATAGCAGCATTCGGCATATCCCTTCTTCTTGTAAAAGCATGATATTCCTTGAAGTCGTAGTTATAATCATCCGTATATACTAAGTCAGTCCACCATGGAATTATCCATGCGGTTTCAAGACTGCCGTCAATTAACCGTGGCGCATCTCGATTGGAGTTAGTGAACACGATTTTCCAATCATTTTTACTCACTTCTATTATGGAATATTTTGGGTTTGTAACCACCAAATACCTGACTTCATCTGTTTTGTCAATAGAGGCTTCTGACAATGATCCCAACTTCAGAGGCAACAAATACTCCTGGTCGCTTTCCAAACCGTTGCGGCTCAATTTCAGATTTGAGTTGGCTATCTTTTCTCCTGCACTGAAAATAAATGCGTCCACGCTGTATGATTCTGCCGGAAGCAGATTATAAGAGGTGCCATTTTGCAAGTTATAAGCCTCTACAAGCTGCTCATTTTGGGAAATATCCAATTCACATATAAAATCTAATATATTTGTTTCGCTGTTTGTAAGCTCTACCGAAATCGGATAATCCAAAGAAAGATAGGTGATTTCGGTACTCGATACGTCCTCTATCGTCCAATCTACCAAGGGACTTCGAACATCCACACGATATAAAATCTTGTCCATGCCAAGATTGACAGTATCGGTTGCACTTTCGAGGGCAATAGGTAATACCCAAACGACATCATCATCATGCTCCTTCATCGCGGTATATATTGCCAGAGGGTTGAACATAATAGGAATATACTTGTATCTTTCTTCTGGTTCTATTTTTATATTTTCATCCCCAACAATTTCGAAACCTTCTGACGGTATTATTTGCACCTTATCCGTCTCAAAGCCGCCAAAAGCAGCAGCTTCTTCCCTTGTCAATATTTTCAACTCCATGTTAGCAATCGAGTTGGGGTATCCTCCACCTTTCAATATCAGAATAGAATCCACCACGTTTTCTTGTGTGGTATTCATTCTCAAATAGATAACCCCGCTTTCTTTCAGAGAAAGGATCTTGAGGTATTTATCCGGAAAGATGTTTTTGCCATAGTCGTCATTGCAAGCAGAAAACAATATTCCAAATACTCCGGATAATATTATAGTGTATATTATTTTTTTCATCTTTCAATTATTTGTAGGTTAATAACCGGGAGCTTGGACCATTTGAGGGTTGCTGTACACATCTTTAGTCGGAACAGGAAGTACATACATCCGGTCATTCCATGTGAAAGGTTGACTTACAGGAGTACGTTTATTAAACTGTTCAAAGGATGGCCCGACTATTTCAGCATTTAACCCTTCAAAATTGGCGCTATTTAAACGCTGCGGTCCCAACAAATAACGGCGTATATCGTAATATCGCTGTCCTTCTTCAAAAAATTCGATAAAACGTTCGTTCAAAACATGATCTACCAGAGTTTTACCGGAAGTGGCAATATCATCCTGTGATAGATCTGGTATCCCCGCCCTTTCCCGGATTGTATTCAAATTCTCCAGTGCATCAGCGATGTATTGTCCTCCCACCTGTGCTTGACATTCGGCAAGATTCAAGTACAATTCAGCCATTCGAACCAATGCTACAGGGTATTTTACATTATCAAAATTCTGGCTTCCACTGTTCAAGTAGACAAGATTGGGCTGTACATATTTTTTCGTCAAATAGCCGGTTACCGAATAGTTCCGGTTTCCCCACAGGGCCGGATTGTAGCCTTGCTGTTGAGGGTCGCGTGCATGAATCATCAATGGACCGTAATTCACCATATTGGAAGAATATTCATCTCCATCAAAAGAAATCCAAGCATAAAAACGGGCTTCGCGGTCTTTATGAAGGTTTATAATATCGCTATTTCCGGGTATATTTGCCGATTTAAACCATTCAGAAGGATTCGGGAAATCCGCATCATCAACCGGTATTTTGCCATTCTTGGTGTAGAAGTTCTCAACGGTATAGAGGGTGGGGGAAATGCCTCCCCAGTATCCGACTTTATTCCCGTTATCATCGGTATGCACATAATGTGGTATTGCCCCGTTCTTAGCATTCTGTGCCGCCATCACGCCCCAGATATTTTCTTTATTTCCTTCTGTTATCCTGGCGGTAATCATATAGCGGAACATCATTACACGTTGCAGAAACTCCTCTCCTTCAGGTGTATTCCCATCCACGCCCGGTACCGTAGGAAGATTAATACTCTGTTGATTACGAATGGTTTCAGAATCTTCAATTGTAAATAGACGAAAACCCGCATCCAAAGCAGCATTCAAAGCCTCTTCCGACGCAATGCGCGCACGTTCCCACTTAGAGGACTCATAGCTAGTGTTTACCAATTTCTTCCCATAACCGGGCGTCTCGAAATTTTTATTCTCCCAATTGGCAAGAGGCGAAGAATCACTGTTCCATAGAGGTGAAGCAGCATATAATAATAAACGGGATTTTAGTGCCTTGGCTATGACCGAAGTACCCCTGCCAAAATATTGGGAATTCCAAGTTGCGGGTAGTGTTTCTGCCGCTTTGTCGAATAGGCCGACAATATAGTCCACGCAATAATCAAAATGAGAACGCCCCGGAATCTGGTCGGTAGGAGTATTTTGGGACATCAATTCATCCATCAACGGAATAGGACCGTATAATTGCAAGGCACGCATGTGATAATAGGCTTTTACAAAAGTTGCTTCAGCTTTGTAGAGTTCTTTTATATCCTGTGTGATAGGAGGATTCAGTTCGTCGAGCAGTTGCATAAACTGATTGCATAACCCAATACCATCATAGAGTTTTTTCCAATGATAACCACCACCCCATTCATTTGCCTGATAAGCTGTAACTTGTCCCCACTGTACATACGAGGACCAATTACCCCAAAGAGTCGGTAATACAAAATCGTCACCTGCGGCATCAATATTGGCATAAGAGATAGGATCAATATCGCCGTATTGAATTCGTCCATAACAGGTATATAAAAACCGCAGAACAGCATCCGGATCAGTCATCGTATCATCAATGTCAGCCGTTTCGGGAGGGATCACATCCAAATAATCGCAACTTGACAAGCTGAATATCATTGCGATAAATATCAATTTAATCTTTCCAATGTATACTCGTTTCATAATCTATTCGTTTAGTTAAAAAGTGAATTGAGCACCGATATTAAAAGTGCGGGATAAAGGATAACTGTTATGCCAAAGTTCGGGATCCCAAAGTTTAAACGGACTCCAAACCGCCAAATTGTCGCCATTCAAATATACACGGCAATAAGGAAATCTGTAACCCAACTCAAAAGTCTTGAATCGCAAAAAATTAGCGTTTCGCATCCAAAAACTACTCCTCACCGTGTTACTTGATGTTTGTGCTTGGGTGATGCCCAACCGTGGGAAAACTGCATTGGGCTTAGGATTTGATGTTGACCAATAGTCATCTGCAATCCATTTCATTAAATTCTGCTCCCCGTTAAAATCATCGGCATTAAACGGAACGATGTTATTAATCATAATGTTACGTTGTGCGGATCCATTAAAAAAAAGCCCCACGTCAAACTTCTTATACACCATATTCAACCCGAATCCATATTGAATGCGCGGAATATTTCCATAAGGAGATAGCATCACCATATCCTCTTGTGTGATACGACCATCTCCATCGATATCACGATATTTGATATCACCCGGCATAATCGTATTACCAAAACTACTCATGTCGGGCCAAGCATCAATTTCAGCCTGGTCTTTAAAAAGACCTTCAGCAATATAGCCTGTCATTCGGCTCAAAGGCTTGCCTGTATCCATTTGCCAAGAATAAGGATAATCCGGTTCATCTTTATAGACAAATTTGTTTGCCGTATAGGTGAAATTTCCGGTAGCCGCCAACGTGAAATCATTAAAGAGTTGTTTGCTCCAGTTCAAACTCACCTCAATACCTTTATTATCCACTTTTCCGATATTACTCCAGGGTGTGCTGTCTACATATCCCATAATGGCAGGGAAGGAGGCTCTTTGCATCAATATCCGGTCGCGACGGTCATGAAAAAATTCAACAGCCAGGTTTAGTTGTTCAAACATCCTGATGTCTAATCCGACGTTAAATTTCTTCACTCGCTCCCAGTGAGCATCTTCAACAGCGAGGCGTGTAACGTTAGGCCCCCAAAGCCCATATTCTCCTGCCGCCCCCGTGGTAAAACCATAGCCACTGTTCATAGCCACCTCGTTTTGGTATAAGAAATGTGCGGCACCGGCTGCCAATCCCGTTTCATCGCTACCTACCAAACCGTAAGAACTCCTTATTTTCAGGAAATCGATGTAATCATTCATCGGTTCCCAAAAGTCTTCACCACTGACAACCCAACCTGCCGAGACCGCCGGAAAGAATTCAAAACGATTGTCTTTTGCCAAACGTTCGGTTCCATTGTATCCGAAATTAAATTCAGCCAAATACTTGTTCAGATAATCATATGTAAGACGCCCGGAAAATCCCTGGTTCCTATTGGGTAATATATTCGATCTGAATTCTCGTTGCATATACATCAACATGGCACTAAGAGAATGCTCATCTATTGTTCGGCTGTAATCCAACCGTGTATCCAGATAGAAGGTTTGATCTGTACTGCGCGTAAGATCCGATTGGGATATATAGTCGGATCCATTGGGGCCAATCTGTTCTATGAAGAACTTGTCGGGAGCATCTGCCGACCATCCGTCATCGGAAACCCTATAATACCAGGGTGTCATGGAACGGGAATAGAGTGATTCCGACCAGTTTTTAAAATTAACCAAAGCTGTTAGTTTCAACCCTTCGGTTATGAAATCCAACTTTTGCTCCAACGACATAGAGACGTTCAGCGTGTTATAATTGGTTTCCCTGAACGAACTCGACATATAAGCCAAGGGGTTTGTGTATAACCGGCTACTGGATAAATAAGCGTTTCCAAAACGTATATGCGTATCTCCCTCTAACGCAGGGAAGGTGGCTGGAAATGTGATAGGATTGGTATTATATGTATAGTTAAACAGATCACTTATAGAGTAATTAGGTCCTTTATTATTCCCGATTTGGGCATTCATCCGCAAATCTAATTTTGTGATCGGAGTTACCTTATAGGATATATTATTCTGAAAAGTATAATTCCACCGATTGATGTTGTTATCGAATGAATTGGAACTTGGAATATCCAACAAACCGGTATCATGATTTGCCTGTAAAGACATATAATAGGTTACTTTGGAACCGCCTCCCTGAATGTTGACATTCGCTCGTTGGTTCATTGTCATATCTTTGAACACGAGGTTATACCAATCGACATCGGGGTACACATAAGGATTGATCCCCGAGCGGGTATTGTCAATTCTCTCTTGGCTGTACATGGGGGAGGCATTGGGACTACGAGCTAAAAGTGCTTCGTTATAGGTGTCCATCCATGTTGCCCCATCCGCATACTTTACTTTATTTACGGGCGAAACAAAAGAGTTTTCTATGGAAACATTGATGACCGCTCTTGCATTTTCCATGCCGGATTTCGTCGTGACAAGCATTACACCATTGGCTCCACGCGCACCATAAATGGCAGTTGCCGAAGCATCTTTCAAAATAGAAAAACTCTCGATGGATTCAGCCGGAATACGGTCTAAGTCGCCGGCAGAAATTTCAACGCCATCCAATAAAATCAGAGGAGTGGTGCGTCCACCGAATGTGCTGATACCACGAATATAGAATTCGGATACCGCTCCCGGTTCTCCACTGTTCACCATGGATACCACACCGGCCAATTTTCCGGCCAAACCACTTGTCAGAGAGGAAGAGGGAAGTTTCAGGTCTGTTCCTTTCACAGTATTGATGGAACCAGTCACCGATATCTTTCGTTGCGTTCCGGCACCTACTACAATCAGTTCTCCTAACATTTCATCAGCCGACTCCATACTCACGTTCAAAACTGCAAGATCACTCACAGCTAACACCTGGCTTTTATACCCCACGTAGGTAAATTCCAATTGGGTATTTGCTCCTACCTGAATAGAGTAGTTTCCATCAATGTCGGAGACTACTCCGGTATCGGTACCTCGCACCCGAATAGTCACACCTATCAATGGCTCGTTCGTGGCTGCATCAATCACGGTACCCGTCAAGGTGCGTTGTTGTCCTGTGGGGGCGGATGATGTCTCCACTTTCTCACTCACTCGTCTGATATAAACCTGCTTGTCGGTAATCGTGTACTGGCTATCCGTTCCTTTAAAAAGTTGATCCAGCACTGTCTCGATCGGTTGATTGGTTACGTTGATGGTAACATTGCGGTTGACATCCACTGCATTGTCATAATAAAAGAAGGTGTAATCGCTCTGCTCTTCTATGGCGGTAAGCACCTGTCGGACCGTACTATTTTCCATATTGAGGGTGAGCAATTTGTTGTTATCCTGCACGACATTTGCACGCATGGATTGGATGCCGAAAAGCAAAAACAGCACAACACAACCTGCAATCGAAAAAAAATGGTGAAAAAATTTATACATTTGCATTGATTAAAAGTTAATTAGAAGAATAGTTAATTTTTTATCTCATAATCGGAAGGTATGGCAAGATACTTTCCGATTTTTTTATTCCGTGTTTCATATTCTCATAGGCAAACCGTTTTTGAGGAGGTGATTATTCTGCTATTTTACTGATATAATATTTGTTCTTTTTTATGTCAATTTGAATGGGAAGTGTTTGTGAAAGTCCTTGGAGCGTGCGGTTAAAATTATCGTTCAGTCTCAATTTTCCGGAACAGGTGAGTACTCCGGCTTCATCCGACAATTCAATTTGCCGGCCGTAGAATCGTTCCATCAGGTGAAGGATGGAAGAGAGCGATTCGCTTTCGAACTGGTAAATGCCGTTGATCCATGAAGTATATTGCACCACATCGGGTACATGGGCGACTTTTGCCTCTCCGCTTGCCGAGAGTTCATACATCTGGTTGGGAACCAAAGCTTGTTTTTTTCTTTTGTGCTCTTCGGAATAGACGTTCACCGCACCCGACGCAAGGATTACGCGTGAATGAGACTCCTGCTTGTAGGCCGAAACGGCGAAGCTTGTACCCAACACCTCCACGTTCATCCGGTCGGTCCGCACAATAAACGGTCGGCTTTTATCGGGCGACACTTCCAGGTAAATCTCACCCTCCACAAACACCTCGCGACTCTCTCCGGTAAAACGGGTGGGATAGATGAGGCGAGAATTGGCATTGAGCCAGATTTTTGTGCCGTCTTCCAGCACCAATGTCCCTCGCTTGCCGTAAGGCGTAATGAGTTGGTTGAACTCAGCCGCCTCGGTTTTCGACAGGGATTGCTCTTCGTCGATTTCAATGTTACTGTCGAGATAGGTGATGGTGGTTTCCGTTTTATCCTTCACCTCCACTTCTTTCTCGTCTGAAAGGATAAGCCGGATATCTTCGGTTTCCGAGGGGAGAATATCCTTATTATATTGTTGCACAACATACCGTATATCGGCCGTTTCCGGACGTTGGTTATCCATCAGGAACCACACGCCAAACAGGATGGCGACCGAAGCGGCGATGGATGTCGTCCACCAAATGACGCGCTTGCGTGCACGGCGTTGTGGCGGATATATCTTCTTCAATGCAACCTGGGGATCGAAAGCGAGCTGGCGGGGCAACGACCAGACATCATAATAGACCAGGAACATCCGTTCATGCTCCTTCGATTCCCGCAGCCACGACAATAATTCATCCTGCTCCGGAAAGGTAGCTTCCCCCTCCAGATACCGGATGATTATTTCTTCAATTGTTGCTTTCATGTCTATAATACGATCAACAGGACAACAACCCTACCGGAAATTTAGATTATTAAAAAAAAATGCATAAAAGCATGAAAATAGTAAGTTAATTCCTCGTATTTATCCGGAACAAAGTTCTGATTTGTTTTGTTTAAATGAACAGAATACTATACCTTCACACACAGTATTAACCAATTAGAGTCACGGGAAACGGATTTGCTATTGGTAATCACAGGCGGCCACTATTGCTTACACACGCCCGGATGGCGTGAGAGTAATTTCCCGTCGGATGTTTGAAAGATTAAAAGGTCTCCTGTCAACCAATGGATAAGTTTTTCTGCAAATGCGCCCGGATGTGGGAAATGGCCTTGGTCATATGCTTTTCAATCGCTTTAATGCTCACTCCCAGTGAAATGGCAATTTCCTTATTGCTCATCTCTTCCGCGCGGCTCATCAGGAAAACGCGTTTTGTTTTCACGGGAAGTGCAGATATCGCCGTATTGATTTCAGACAATAACACACGGTAATCATATTCTTCCGTCCTGTTTATCAGCATATTTTCCACATACGATTCCAACTCAATATTCTGTGCATGGTCCTCGAGCCGGACGTGGCGGTTGCCGGCATGGCGCAAATAATCGATGGCGCGGCTGCGTATGCACGTGTAGAGATAGGAGCGCACAGAGGATTCCCCGTCCTCATGACGGAAAACGGTACCCGATTCCAGGAAATGGCAAAACAACTCCTGAACGATGTCTTCCGCCACATCTTTCGAAGTCACATAACGATAGGCAAAAATGCACAATTCGCTATAGTATTTATGGAAAAGCAGGTCAAATTCCCTGTTGCGTTTATCCATAGCGTGAATTTACCTCCCTTTGATATATAATTTAAAAATCTCATTTAAAATTCCCAACTCAAGTTAATAGTTTTCAAAGCGGAATTTCTCTTTTTTTTCGAGAGATACCGTTTTATTTTCTTTTCATCTTCACTGTTTCTTGCACGTTTAACGTG
>JAQVEB010000380.1 GCA_028698105.1 Petrimonas sp.
AAAAACACATTTTTTTCATACCGATTTAATTTTGATGAATTTTTTTTATTCCACAGAATATGTATGCACGCTTCGCCCTTGTGCCGAAGGCAGATAATTTACGCCCACCTAACATATTTGCAATAAAAGAAATGCGAAAATAAGCGTATACATGGATATTTTGTTCGATGAAGTTCTGCGAATGCGATAATGGATATACAGCAAATATCCCAACCAGGTGGCGGCAGCCCATGTTTCTTTCGGGTCCCAACTCCAGTAGTGCCCCCAGGCTGCCTTGGCCCAAATGGCGCCCATCAACATTCCTAACGTAATGAGCGCCGTTCCGATATACACCAAATTGTCGGACATGTGCATGAGGCGTGGTTTATCGGTAATCTTTTTTTCGCGTATCAGGTAATAAACCGCCACAATGGTTGCAGCTCCAAGCACGGCATACGAAAATATGTAGATGATAACGTGCGGCGTAAACCACGGACTTTGCAGCGCGGGCATGAGCGTTTTATTGTGAATATCGGGCTTCGCGATGTTTATCACGATGAAAACCGCCGATGACACTGCGCTGAACGATAATATCCACTTGTAACGCCATCGCAGGTAAGTAATAAGTCCTGCCGCAGGCAGAAAAAAAGAGTACCAAAGCCTTGTTTCGCCCATGGTTCGCAAGGGAGGGCGTTCGAGTGAATGCCATAATCCCGCGATGAAAGCGAAAAAAACCGCGAGCCCCATCACGGTCAGCAGCACAGGAAGCAGCTTTCTGTCAGTCTTAAAAGCCAGAAAAGCGCCTGCGCTCCACAAGACGAGCGCCGAAACGGCAAAATATATAAAGGAATCCCAGGTCATTTGCTTTGCAAAATGGTTGTTAAACGTAAACTCTTTTCTTTGGGCCTGCTATAAAAAGGAACAGCGCACCTGCCATCAACAGGATGATGCCGGCGTAAACAATTTTCAGCCACGGATCGCGAACCAGTTCGAAGACACTGATGTCGGAATATTTCCCTTTTGTCTCGTCATAACTCAATTGATAGATCACCCAATTTTCGATAGAAAGCGGTTTATTCACCTCGATATCCGCCTTTTCGGCTCGGCCGTCTTCGGTAAAAACGGTCACCTTTGAGGTGTATTTTTTCACTTCGTTTACCGGCATCGCAATTCCCGAAACGCTATCTACATACAACACCTGATACGGAAAAATAAAACTGCCGTTGCTCACCCATCCCTCAACCGGAGCTTTTAGGTTGGGATTGGTTACTCTGATTTTCAGAGCTGTAGTGGCGCCCTCGGTGAAATACGGAACAAAATTAACGAAGTTGCTGTCCTGCACCATCCCCGCTTGCGGCAGATATTCCAGTATTTCGATGTGATTGCCGTTTAAAGCCGTTTTTTCACCAACACCGCCATATACATAATTTTCCGGTTGTTTTTCGGGAAGCATTTTTCCCGAATGGGTATCTATAACCACTAATTTAGGCGGATACTCTTCAATCGTAAACGTATCCAGTTCGATAGCAACAGGCAACTCGCGCAACCCTCCCGTGCGGTCTAAAGCCCGCCATTCCACATTTCCCTCTTTCACGGTCATCGTCAGGCGTTGGATATCGGCACTCCCGAGGATGCCGCCCAAAAGCGCCAGAAGCAGCCCCGTATGGTTAAGATAAAACCCGATGTTGCGCCACGATTGCTTTGTTGTGATCCGCTTCAGCAGAGCGAATTCAATCAACATCAACAGATAAAAACACAGAAAAAGAAACACCCACGACGTAGTCATCCGGTACCAACCCATTTTCGTAAAAACGTTTTCGGGAAACGCGACCTCCATCGTTCCATCGGGCAACTGAGGTGTTAACCCCATGACGATAATTACCCCCAAAAGTACTGCTATCGCAGGAACCGTTGAATATACGCTTGATAACCACCGGATAAACGCTTTCCTTCGGAAAATGAAAAAAGCAAGCGCAACACCGGCTAAAAAAACAGCGCCGAAAATAACGTTTACCGGGAAACGGAACTGCGACGGATCAACGTTCCCCAATAAAAGTTGGAGTAAAAGAGCCGTTAAAGCAATGCCGAGAGCTACGCTAAAACCCTCCCGATACTCCCACGGAGTTTGCCAGATTATCTTTTTTTGCTGATCCATTGATTTTTACGCGTAAAAAAGATTGAATAATGTTGCTGTTTGGGGTTGCCAAAACGTGATCAACATTATTCAATCTCATCACACCGGCGTTTCTATTTTTCCGAATAGAGCCTGTTATTGGCCTTGGCCTTTTTAAGCCATTCGGGAACTACGGTGTCCAAAAATTGTTTCTTTTCGGCCTTTTCTTTCGGTATATCCAGACCGATGTATTGCTGTGCTTTTTCTTTCGTGGAAATATCGGGTAAGGGAACTTCGCCGGTAAAGCCGAGTTGAGCCAACACTTTCGCTGTCTCAAAACGAGCTTTGTGAGCGCGGTCCAAACTCAACGCCATAATACGCTGAAATTCAACGGGAGAGTGAAACGATGCACCGTGGGAAGCAACAGCATAATCCCAGCGCCATTGCGATTGACGGAGCAATTGCAGAATATTTTTCATCTGC
>JAQVEB010000088.1 GCA_028698105.1 Petrimonas sp.
CTTATAGCGATGGCAACGGTGCAAACCCTGATGCGGCATAAATATATCAACGCCAGCCTGAACCAAGAAGCTACGGAGATCACCTTCCACAATTACGTGAACCTGGGAATGGCAGTGGGGCTCGATGAAGGACTGTTGGTGCCGGTGGTGAAAAACGCCGATAAAATGTCGCTTAGCGACTTGGTTGTGGCGCTCAAAGATGTTACGGAACGTACGTTATCGAAGAAGCTGTTGCCCGATGAACAAACGGGCAGTACGTTCACGATCAGTAATATGGGGATGTATGGCATGGATAGTTTTTCGGCCATCATCAATCAGCCCAATTCGGCGATATTAAGCGTAGCTTCAACCAAAGACACCCCCGTGGTGATTGACGGCGGGGTTGTGGTGAGGCCGATTATGAAAATAAGTTTGACCGGAGACCATCGGGTTATAGACGGGCTCACGGGCGCTAAATTTATGCAGGATTTGAAGCAGGTATTGGAAAATCCGTTAACTTTGTTAATTTAAGATTGCAGATTAAAACGTGCGCGCGGGTTTCACCGCCGGTTGCGTTTTATTGAATACATTGAAACATCGAACATCAAACATATAAAATATTATGGCTCACGAAATAATTATGCCCAAAGCCGGCATTGACATGACCGAAGGTCAAATTGTGAAATGGTTAAAAAAAGAAGGCGATACGGTTACCGAAGGCGAGATCATTCTGGAGATCATGACCGATAAAACCAGTATGGAGATTGAGGCGGAAGCTTCGGGCGTCCTGTTGAAAATCCTTCGTAAAGACGGGGAAACGGTTCCCGTAACCGAAGTGATCGGTTACATCGGACAAAAAGGAGAGAATGTGGACGACATTCAGGAAGAAGAGGAAGTGGCTCCGCCCGTGCACGAAGGCGACGAAAAACCGATGATACGCATGGAAGAAAATTCATACAACATCGTGGTCATCGGCGGAGGCCCGGCCGGATACGTAGCCGCCATAAAAGCGGCACAACTGGGCGCCAAGGTTGCCATCGTGGAAAAAGGCACTTTTGGCGGAACCTGTTTGAACGTGGGCTGCATCCCCACAAAAACGTATCTCAAAAATTCCGAGATCATAGAGGGCATTGAGCATGCCGCGTCGCGCGGTATTATTCTTGAAAATGCCAAATACACCATTGACATGGATAAGGTGATGAGCTTCAAGAACAACGTGGTGAAAAAACTGACCAACGGCGTGGTTTCGCTGCTCAAAAGCAACGGCGTGGACATCTACAAAGGCGTTGGAAAGATCAATAAGAACAACAATGTTGTGGTGGACGACAAGCAGATCATTAAAGCCGATAAAATTATTCTGGCGGGCGGTTCCAAGGTGAATAAAATAAAAATACCCGGCATCGAAAGCCCGAAAGTGTTCACCAGCGACGATATTCTTTCCACTACCGAAATTCCCGAAACGCTCGCCGTAATCGGCGGAGGCGTTGTGGGTATTGAGTTGGGGCAATCTTTCGCTTCATTCGGCTCCAAAGTGGTTGTGATCGAAATGATGGACCGCATCATCCCGATGGTTGATCACGAAGCATCGGAGGTGTTGGAGAAAACATTGAAGAAAAAAGGAATGGAGATACTGACTTCGGCCAAGATCACCGAAATCATTGATAAGGACGATAAGTTGGAGATCAAAATAGAAGGCCGCGACTCCGTTTTTGCCGACAAAGCGCTGCTCGCCATCGGGCGTATTCCCGATATTGAAGGCATCGGCGAAGTGAAATTCGAGATGGAACGCGGCAAGATAAAGGTTGACAAATACATGGAAACCAGCGTGAAAGGAATTTATGCGCCGGGCGACGTAAACGGTTTGTGGATGTTGGCACACGTCGCTTTCCGCATGGGCGAAGTGGCCGCCGAAAACGCCGTGAAAGGAAATCACCGCGAGATAAAACTGCATTCCTCACCTTCGGTGGTTTATACCTTGCCCGAAGTGGCAATGGTGGGATTGACCGAAGAAAAAGCCCGCGAAAAATACGGCGATGTGCGCGTGGGTAAATTTCAGTTTGCCGCCAACGGTCGTGCGCTCGCATCGGGCGAGAACGTCGGTTTTGCAAAGGTGATCGCCGATACGCGATTCGGCGAAATTCTGGGCGTGCACATTATTGGCCCCACGGCAGCCGAAATCATCAATCAGGCCGCATTGATCATGGAAATGGAAATTACCGTGGACGAGGTTATCAAAACCATTTACGGCCACCCAACCTATTCCGAAGCACTTTTCGAAGCCTGTGCCGATGCGCTGGGCGAAGCCGTGCATATCCCGAAAAGGAAATAAGTATCGGACAGAATTTAGTGTTATTATTGATTGGAATAAGTTGAATGCAACCCTCCCCCACTCGCGCCGATTTGCAATCGGTGTGTGCCGTAGGCAAGAATTTTATTTACTTCGTAACGCACGAATTGTAAATCGGCGCGAGCAGGGGCCTCACCCCCAACCCCTCTCCCATAGAGAGGGGAGCACGGGCTCAAAAACATCGAAGTTCGCAAAGTCTCTCCCTTGTGGGGAGAGATTTAGAGAGGGGTCGGGGAGTGCCGCCAATAGGCGGGGAGGGGTTATGAATTAATTTTTTGATATAAAGGCCATAACCCCTCCGCTCGTTCCTCACTCGTCCCCTTAGCTTAAGGGGACAATTACGGGCTATGTATCATCACCCCTGCTCGCGCCGATTTGCAATCGGTGTGTGCCGTAGGCAAGAATTTTTATTTACTTCGTAACGCACGAATTACAAATTCGCGCGAGCAGAGGAAAGGGGACGAGCGAAGCGGGCGGGGTTAGAATAAACCAACTAATAACATAAACTAATTTGTACTCACTACTTAGAGAAAATTAATGCTTTAAACCATCGCTAACAGTAACCGGGACAGCGGCAGGCGCAAACGTGCTCTTATGCTGTCCCGGTTCGTTGTATAAATTCCATCTATTTTGTATTTTTGTAGCCAAAAATGAATTTCACATGATATATATTGTAAACAAATCACACAAACCCGATTATAACATCGCCTTAGAAGAATATTGTTTCAAAAAACTCACGCATCACGATAAAATTTTTATCCTTTGGATCAATGAACCCGCCATTATTGTGGGCAAGCACCAGAATACCATCGAAGAAATAAATTCCGAATACGTGAAGGCGAACGGCATTCACGTTGTGCGCCGCATATCGGGTGGGGGAGCCGTATATCACGATCTCAACAACCTGAACTACACCATTATTTCGAACGAGGAAAAAGGGGCGGAATTCGATTTCAAGACTTTCTCCGAACCGGTGATTGATACCCTTGCCGAATTGGGTGTCAAAGCCGATTTTACCGGACGAAACGATCTGGTGATAGACGGAAAGAAAATTTGTGGTAATGCGCAGGCCTACACAAAGGGACGGGTGATGCATCACGGATGCCTGCTCTTCGACACCGATCTGAGTGTTTTATCGAAAGCGCTGGAAGCGCCGAAAGATAAAATTGAGTCGAAATCCACAAAATCGGTGCGCAGCATCGTGGATAATATTTTGCCCAATCTGCCGGAAAAGATATCGGTAAACGAGTTTTCCGATAAACTGTTGGCCCACATGAGATCCAAATTTCCGCGAATGCAGGAATACACGTTTTCGGAAGAAGAACTGGCTGAAATCGAGCAAATCCGCTCCACAAAGTTCGGCACATGGGACTGGAATTTCGGGCATTCGCCCAAGTTCGATATCGAACGACAATCCCGGTTCACAGCAGGAAAAATACAAGTGTTTGCCGACGTGGAGGATTCTGTTATCCGGCAAATCCGGTTTTACGGAACTTTTTTCGGAAATAACAGTAATTTGTCCGACGTTGAAGATGCGCTGAAAGGCGTGAAATATAATTCCGAAGCGGTTCGGGAAGCATTGTCAGCCATCAACTACAACGACTATTTTGCCGGTTTTTCGCTGGATGAACTAACGAAAGCCATCGTTGATTGATGTTTCGGTTCGCGGCTCACTTTGTGTCGTCATCATCCTTTTCCACTTAAAATAACCGAAGACGGAGATCATGGAATAAACGGCAAACAATCCCGCTGTCGGGTAAAGGCCTTTCCATACGTAAAGCGCACACGACACAACGTTCACGGCAAACCACAGCCACCACTGCTCCACATACTTTTGCGCCAGCATCCACATGCCGAGGATGCTTACAGCCGTAGTAAAACTATCGCCATAGGGCACGGGACTATCCGTGAAACGGATCAGCACAAACGCTATCAGCCCAAAAATAACAATGCCGATAACCGAGAGCGGAACAATATACCGAGCGGGCGTGTGCGAAATCTCGGGTTGGTTTTTATTGATTTTGTTGCGCGTCCACCGTATCCACCCGTAAATGCTGGCGAAAAAATAGTAAATGTTGATGCCCATATCGGCATAAAATTTACTTTGAAAGAAAATCCACACATACACCACGGGCATTAACACGCCTACCGGCCACAACCATTTGTTGGCCGTGTATTCCAGATACAAATAGATGAGCCCGATAACGACTCCGATGATTTCGATGGTTTGCATACGATGTTGAATATTTATACCCTGCCAGTCCCTCTCCAGTGAAACGTTGTGGAGAGGGATTCAGGGAGAGGCCTTAAAACCTGATGGTTACATTGGCCAGCACGTTGGTTCCCGCCTGCGGGAAATACCGTTTCTCGTTCATGCGCTTTCCGTCCAGGTAATAACTGTACCAAACGTAACCGTTGGTTTCATAATCAACGTTGAACAGGTTATTCACCAAAATTCCCAGATTAACGGATTTCACATGCGGTACGCGGAATGAATATCCCAACCGGAGGTTATTCACAAAATACGGGTCAATGGAACGTTCTTTGCTCGAAGTGTTATCAATGTACTGCCGGCTCACGTAGCTGCTTTGCAGCGCCGCTTCAAACGTCCGGTACGTGAAAGTGAGAATACTGTTCGCGATGATGTTGGGCGAATACGCAATATCGGTTTGCCCCAGCGCGTTGTCGCGCGATTCAATCCAGTTCCAGTCCGCATCATACACATCCACGCCCTGTTCCGTAAAATCGTTGATTTTATTCCGGCTGAAAGTCGCATTGGCATCCCAGCGCAGCATACGGTGCAATTGAATGGCAGAGGTTAATTCAATGCCGGTACGGTAGCTGTCGGGAATGTTTGTGGTCAGCAGTTCGCCGATCTCGCTGATCTTTCCGGTCAGGATAAGTTGATTTTTATACTTCATGTAATAAAAATTCGCGCCGAAACTGAAGTTCGGCGACTGGTACCGGTAGCCGGCTTCCGTGTCGTAAAGCCGTTCGCTGGTGGGTTTTTCGTTTGGCCCGGCATCGGTGTAATTCGTACGGTTAGGCTCGCGGTTTGCCACGGCAAACGATGCATACAAACTGTTGTTGGCGTTCATGTTGTACGTTAATCCGGCTTTCGGATTGAAAAACGAAAAATTGTGTTCCTGCGTGAGGTCTCTCATCTCGTTTTTGTCCGAATCGAATTTATCATCTTTTCCTTGCAATTGATAGTTGATGTATCGGTATTGCACATCGCCGAAGGCGACAAGATGAGGGGTGAGTTGAGCCGTTGCTTTCAGATAAATATTCATATCCGATTTATCGGATGTGCTTCTGTACCAGTCTTTTCCGGGCGTAAATTGATTGGGGTAACGCACCCAAAGTATTCTGCCGAAATGGTTGCCGTCGTATTTATTGGCGCCGCCGCCCAGTGTTAATTCATATTTCTCCTTTTTTTTGTTCAGCGCGAACGTCATTCCATAGAAATCGTTATCGAGCCACTTGCGGCGGATAAGATCGGTTTTTTCCAACGCTTCACCGTTCACAACGGGCGGTGTAAGCAAATATTCGACATATTTTCTTCCGGTTTTGTATTCTTCGTAATATCCCTCGCCCTTGGTGTAATGCAGTGCGCCGTTCAGCGTGAGGGAGGGCGAAAACACTTGCGTCAGCAACAGTTGGTAATGTGTTTGCGTGTAGTTATCAATTTGATTGTCGTAAAATTTGGTTTGGCCGTTATCGTCGGTATATTTTCCCAATTCGTTGTAATGACGGGTATATTTTTCGGGTTCCGAAGCAACCAAATCCAGATCAACACCGTTCCAGGCCTGATACGATTTTTCGTTTCCGCCAAACGTGATGAATTTCAGTAACGTTTTGTTCGTGATGTACGACGCCGAAAGCATATAGGAATACATGTTTACCCAGGCCCTGTCAATAAATCCGTCGGATTTCACGGTTGAAAACCTACCGTCCACGGCAAAGCGATTTTGCATGATTCCCGTGCCGATTTCCACCGTATTCTTCCATGTGTTGAAGGAACCGAAAGAGCTTCCGATATTGGCGTACGGATTCATGCTTGCGTTATCGGTTTTCATGTTCACGCTGGCGCCGAAAGCAGCGCCGCCGTTCGTTGAAGTTCCCACGCCGCGTTGTATCTGCATAGACGAAAGCGATGAGGTGAAATCGGGCAAATCCACGAAAAACGAACCTTGCGATTCGGAGTCGTTATACGGAATACCGTTGATGGTCACATTGATGCGGGTAATGTCCGTACCGCGAATTCGAAAACCGGTGTATCCGATTCCCGTACCTGCATCCGAAGTAGTTGTTACCGATGGCGTGAGCGCCATGATGTACGGAATGTCCTGTCCGAAATTCTGTTTTTCGATGGCTTCTTTTTTGATGTTGGAAAATGCAACCGGCGTATTTGCCGTGGCACGCGTGGCAGAAACCACCACTTCTTCCAGTTGAATGTTTTTTAAACTGTCCGGTTGCGACTGCTGCGCAACCAGTGAATTTAAGGCCAAAAAGCCTGCTAAAGTTGTAAAAACCTTTTTCATTTACGTTTTGTTTTTATGGTTGCGCGATGGCATCTCTCGCCATACGCACAGCCGGTTAGTAAAATAAAAAAGGGGAATTTTATAGAGAAATACCAAAAAATAAAGCCACACAACAGGGAGTTGTGCGAGCTTTTCCATTTTCCCTCCGCCGGCATTATCCGGATCAGGTGATTGGGTATGATCTCAGCCCGTTGTGTTGGGCACCCCTGTTAATTCATTGGCAAAGATAGTGCATTTTTCACTGCAAAAGTCCAAAACCGGTATTTTAACGTATATATTTTGTCTATATGCGATACAAACAGCCGATTTCCGAAAGATTTACAACAAAATCTTCCGATAAAAGGGATATAGTTTTAGAATTATTTGTACTTTCGTTTTTCATTAGCGATTGTGTGTAAGAAAGCATTCAGACTGAAAAAATGAGCGACGAAGAAAGATTGGCAGCGGACGAGAAAATGGTCAACGACGAGTTTCAGGCTCTGTTAAACGACTATTTAAACTCGAATCACCGGCGAAAAGTGGAAATCATCACCAAAGCTTTTAATGTGGCCAAAGAGGCCCATAAAGGCGCACGCCGGCGTTCGGGCGAGCCGTATATTATGCACCCGTTGGCCGTTGCACGCATCGTTTCCCGCGAAATGGGGCTGGGTTCAACTTCCATATCGGCATCGTTGCTGCACGACGTGGTGGAAGATACCGATTACACTGTTGAAGACCTGCGAATGATGTTCGGCGATAAGATCGCGCACATCGTGGATGGGCTTACGAAGATTTCGAGCGGCATGTTCGGCGCCGACGTATCGGCACAGGCCGAAAACTTCCGCAAGCTGTTGCTCACCATGTCCGAAGACATCCGGGTTATTCTCATAAAAATTGCCGATCGCCTGCACAACATGCGCACGCTTTCGTCCATGACTCCTGCCAAACAGTTTAAAATAACCGGAGAAACCATGTACATCTATGCGCCGTTAGCGCACCGGTTGGGGCTTTTTGCCATAAAAACAGAGTTGGAGGAACTGTGCTTCAAGTACGAACACCCCGATGTTTACGTAGAACTGAACAAAAAGATAGAAGAAACCTCCGCCGAGCGTACAAAGATATACGAGCGGTTTGCAGCGCCCGTGTTTCAGGCGTTGGATAAAATGGGTATTCAGTACGAAATGCGCGCCAGGGTGAAATCGGTGTATTCCATCTGGAAAAAGATGGAAGATAAAAACATTGATTTCAATGAGGTGTACGATTTATTTGCCGTGCGCATTATTTTCGAAGTGTTTCCCGGCATGGACGAGAAGAAGCAGTGCTGGGATATTTACTCGGCCATAACGGATATTTACAAACTGCGCCCCGACCGTATCCGCGACTGGGTGAGCCACCCGAAGGCCAACGGTTATCAGGCGTTGCACCTTACGGTGATGGGCCCCGACGGACGATGGATTGAGATACAGATTCGCAGCCGCCGCATGGACGATATTGCCGAAAAAGGCTTCGCCGCACATTGGAAATACAAGGAAAACCGCATTGAAGAAGACAACGAACTCGATAAATGGTTGAAAACCATTCAGGAAATTCTGGCAAATCCCAATCCCAACGCAATTGATTTTCTGGATACGGTGAAAATGAATCTTTTTTCATCGGAAATCTTTGTTTTCACGCCCAAGGGCGACATAAAAACCTTGCCGCAAAACGCTACCGCACTCGATTTTGCTTACAACATACACACCCGCATCGGCGACCACTGTTTGGGTGCGAAAGTAAACCACACGCTGGTGCCGCTAAGCTATAAGCTGAAAAGCGGCGACCAGATCGAGATTCTTACCTCCCAGTCGCAATATCCGCAGCCGGAGTGGCTCAACTACGTTACAACCGCCAAGGCGCGCACAAAAATTGAAGCTTCGCTTCGAAGGCAAAAAAGAAGGCTGGCCGAGAAAGGCCGGAGTATGCTCGAAGAATTATTCGGCAACGAACCGCTCGACAATACCACTTATACCAAGATACTCAGGTACTTCAAGGTTGATCGCAAGGAAGACCTGTATTACCTGATCGGGAACAACGATGTTGTTCTTCCCGAGAATGCACAAAAGTTTTTCACCGTAAAGGAATCGGCGCCAAAAACGGAAAACCTGTTTGTCCGTTATATGAAACAGGCCATGAGCGCCATGAAGAAAACCCCCGACGGTAGTAAAAAACCCGAACAACCTTCGGTTGAGGGTGTGGTGAAACAGCCGGTTATAGACACAAAAGCCGTTTATCCGCTGGTAGAAGAGCGGTTTCGGAAAAACTTTATCGTACCGCCCTGCTGCAACCCGTTGCCCGGCGACGATGTTTTCGGGTTCATCAATGAGAAGAACGAAGTGGAAGTGCACAAACGTTCCTGCCCCACGGGCATTAAACTCAAATCGAATTTCGGAGAAAAAATAGTTCAGGTGGAGTGGGGCGATTATAAACAATATTCCTTTATGTCGTCCATTGTATTCACGGGTATCGACAGGTTGGGAATCCTCAATACTATTTTGTCGAAATTATCGGAAGATGTGGTGGTAAACATCAAAAATGTAAATGTGTCGTCCAAGGACGGTATTTTTGAAGGGCGGTTCGATGTGAACGTGCATAGTGTTGAAGATGTGAATCGGGTGTGCTCCAAGATAGCAAAAGTGGACGGCGTTACCACCGTCCACAGATCAATTATTTAAGATAATCGTTACTTCTTTAATCTTTTTGTTTTTTTGCCTCCGCTGAATAACAGTGAAGTCGCTTTCTTGGTTGCGAACGCAAGCAGCGCCGGTTTGGCGAGACGCCAGGCCACGGAGCCGATCAGCGGCAGATTTGAAGTCACCAGGCTCTTCCAGTTAATTCCCTGCGGTTTTGTAACAAAAGGTTTCACGGAGGCGCTTCCGGCCGACGAAATACCGTCCATGGTTTCCGTAAAACGGCTTTTTATGGACGAGGCAACACCTTTGGTGAGCATGGAGCCCCAGTTATCGGCTAAATACTGAAGCTGAAACACCATACGTTGTTCCGCAATCGTACGTTCTTCACGAAGCCTTTTTTGCTCCATTTCTAATTGTTCGAGCGGGGTTAGTTTGTATGTTTTCATTTTTCAGTTTTATTTATTCTTATTCTTATCTTCCATCAGAAATTCAATCACGCGGTTGGTGAAAAATTTAGTGAGGGATTTTTTTGCAAATAGCAAGATGATCACGATAAGTATTGTTGCTGCCGATACAATACCGAAGCCCTGCCACGTGCTTTGCAGCAGTTCTGCCAGATAAAACCCGAGGGTAACAAACAAGGTGGCGAGAGCGAATAAAGCAAAAAACATAAGTATCAAGCTATATGCAATTACCGACGAACCCACGCCTATTTTTTCAAAGGCTTCGAGTTTGGATAACTGTACGGTATCTCTTATATAGCTTGATACGTCATCCTTAAATTCCTCGAACAATGTACTTGCTGTTTTTTCTTCCATCGTTTAGGTTATTAAAGGATTAGTTTATTGTTTTGCCAATTCTTTTTTTGCGATTTCGGTGATATCGTCAATATCGTCTTTCAGATCGTTTACTTCATTTTTTCCTCTGTAAACGGCCGATTTAACGTTTGCTCTCACTTTGTCGGCAAATTCATTGGCTTGTTCCAGCCACTCTTCTTTTTTGTCGCTTCCCATAATGTAACCTACGGCAGCTCCAAGGGCTACGCCGATGCCTAAACCTAATAATAATTTTGCTTCTGATTTCATAGCGTTGTTTTTTAATTGTTCGTTATTTTGTTTCAATAATTTGCGGTAAACAACATGCCGTTTGTGGCACGCTTACTCATATAATAGAACATATATCGCCGTAAAATGTTTAGTTGATTGTTAAAAAACATTCGAATTATACGATCAGAGGTTCTCCGAACAGCGTTGCAGCAGTGTATCCTGTTATTTTTACCGGCACCGTATCGCCGATGCGAAAATGTTTTTTATCGAAAATAACCACTTTATTTTGTTCTGTACGGCCGAAAAACTGTTCACGTGAGCGT
>JAQVEB010000381.1 GCA_028698105.1 Petrimonas sp.
CATTTCGAAATTGGCCTTCCATACAAAGATGCACAAAAGCCAAAAAATCGAAGAAAAAGCGGGTAATAGCCACTTCAATCAATCTCGATGACGGAACATTTTTGTAGATCATCAAGAGATTGTTTCTGAAATTGAGGTAAGTTTTTCGGGGATCTTCCTTCTTTAACGATGCTCCTCCCACGTGGTAAACCAGCGAGGCCGGCACGCATTCGATTTTTCGACCGCGTGCATTCAGTCGCCAGCATAAATCGATCTCTTCCATGTGGGCAAAAAAGTCGGCATCGAGGCCTCCGGCATCGAGGTAATCGCTGCGGCGGATGCACAGGCAGGCTCCGGTAGCCCAAAAAACAGGAACAATGGTATCGTACTGTCCATAGTCGGTTTCCAGATTTTCGAGAATGCGCCCACGGCAAAAAGGATACGCATACCTGTCGATGAACCCGCCTGCCGCACCGGCATATTCAAACTTTTTCCGATCGAAATAGGCACGTATTTTGGGTTGAACGGCTGCTGTTTCAGGATGATGGTCCATGTAGTCGATGAGGGTGTCGAGCCAGCCTTCTGTTGTTTCTATATCGGAATTCAATAAAACGACATATTCCGAATCCACCTCGCAGATGGCCTTGTTGTACCCTTCGGCAAAACCGTAGTTTTTGTCGAAAACGATTAAAGGTACGGTCGGATACTGTGTTTCGAGAAACGATACGGAATCGTCTGCCGACCCGTTATCGGCAACAATTACTTCGCAATTGTCCGACACAGAATGTTTCAGTACGGTCGGAAGAAATTGCTCCAACAATTTTCGGCCGTTCCAGTTGAGTATGATTACCGAAGTTTTTTTCATGCCGGCGAGTTCATTTTTTTAGCAAATTTCCAACGATTATGCGACCACAGCCAATAGGCCGGATTGCGCTGGATGGTTTGTTCGAGTTTACGCATATATGTTTCTGTTACCGCAAATTTTTTTTCTTTGGAAGCATCGGCAGTTATCAAGGAAAAGGTTCCCCGATAATATCCGCGTTTAACCCGCCGGATATCCAGATAAACCACGGCAAAGCCGAATTTTGCGGCAATGCGTTCCATGCCGGTGAGTGCCAACGTATCCTGATTTAGAAAAGTTGTCCAGTAGTGTTCGAGATAGCGCGGCGGACGCTGGTCGGATAAAAAGCCGATCACCATAGGGCGACCCTCCCTTTTGTTTTTTACAATCGTGAAAAAAGCATCTCGCATTTCTATATTGCTAGGCGGAAAGCGAGAACGGAGTTTCAGAAAAAAACGATCCGCAGCATCGCTGTGCAACTGTTTATAGATTTGCCCCTGAAAGGCATTGGGAGAAAGGTAAAAACCAATGGAAGGCACATACTCCCAATTGCCGTAATGCCCAAGGCAAAGAAAACACGAATTGCCCTGTTGGATCAGTTCGTTGATCAATTCCGGATTGTCGAACTTCATGCGTTGTTTCACTTCTTTATCCGAAATATGCAGCAGCTTAATGGTTTCTACAAAATAATCGCACAGAAAAAGATAAAAGTCTTTTTCGATTTTCTCGATTTCCTTTTTCGATTTGAATGGGAAGGCATTCATCAGATTTTTTCTGACTACCTTTCTTCTATAGCGGGCAAGATAATAGAGAAAAAAATAAAGGGCATCCGAAAAAATATAAAGGACCGACAGCGGCAAAAGTGCATGAAGATAAGAAATGCCATACCACAAATAGTAACCCACTCCGGCTTGTTTTTTTGTTCTTTTTTTCATTTGCATTTCTGTTTTTGTTGGTCACGGAAAATGGCTTCCATAGCCATGTGTTCTTCGTTTAAATTTCCTATTTCTATTTCAATGATTCTATTTACCAGTGAGACATCGTAATCCGATACAATGCGTACATAATTTTCGGTAAAGCCATACATTTTTCGACCGTAGCGGGTATGTTCAAACAGTACTTTCCGACGGGTTCCCTGCTGGGAACGATAAAAGTGAAGCAATTTTTTATCCGAAATATCGAGCAACGTCTTGCTGCGCGAATGCTTTACCTTGGGGTCCACTACATACGGAATTTTTAATGCTTGTGTTCCCGGACGTTCGGAATAAGTGAAAACGTGCAATTGCGAAACGGGCAACGAATTGACGAACGCAGCACTTTCGGCAAAATATTCGTCCGTTTCGCCGCGAACGCCTACAATAACATCTACCCCGATGAAAGCATCGGGCATCGCTTCTTTGATCATTTCGATTTTGTGGCGGAACAGTGCCGTATCGTATTTCCGTTTCATAAGTTTGAGCACGGCATCGCTGCCCGCCTGAAGGGGAATGTGAAAATGAGGTGCAAAGCGTTTTGAATCGGCAACAAAACGAATAATTGCGTCGGTCAGCAAATCCGGTTCGATAGACGAGATGCGGAATCGCTCGATTCCTTCTACTTCGTCGAGTGCTTGCAGCAAATCGAAAAAACTTTCGTTTGTCGTGCGTCCGAAATCGCCGATGTTTACGCCGGTGAGCACAATTTCTTTTCCCCCCTCTTGTACCACCTCTTCGGCTTGTTTTACCAGATA
>JAQVEB010000089.1 GCA_028698105.1 Petrimonas sp.
AAAACAGTTTCCGATTAAAATGTTAAATATGCGGAAATACTTGAATAATGAACGCACGTTCATTATTTTTGTGATAAAAAAATAACAATATGCCGCGTCCACAACGAAACCGAAAAGTACATTATCCGCCTAAAATGAAAGGATTTTCACCTTTTGGAATAGTGCAGATAGAAAAAGATTCGGTGGTTTTAAATTACGATGAGTTTGAAGCGTTTCGCATGGTGGAGTACGATCACTTATCGCAGGCTGAGGTGGCAGAAAAAATGGATGTTTCACGCCCCACGCTCACCCGCATTTACAATCACGCCTTGGGGAAAATTGCGAAAGCATTTGTGGAAGGCCGATCCATAAGTATTGGAGGAGGAAACTGCAGATTCGAAAAAGATTGGCATCGTTGTCGTAAATGCCATAAACTGATTCAAAATCCCGCAAAACACATTAGATGTAGGGGATGTAAAAGTTTCGGCGTAGCGGAGTTGATACCTTTAAACGATTCATTTGAAAATTAGGAGAATGAGGATAGTAACGCTTACGGACAACAGACGACATTCCGACGAGTTTGACACTGAGCACGGGTTGTCGGTTTACATTGACACTGGAACGCATAAAATATTGTGCGATACGGGCAAAAGCGACGCCTTCATACGCAATGCTCTGAAAATGAATATTGATTTATCGGAAGTGGATACAGTGGTTATTTCACATGGGCATTACGATCATATTGGAGGGCTCCGAAAATTTCTCGAATTCAATTCAAAAGCGAAGGTTTATTTGAGCAAATATATTTTCGGACATTATTATTTCTCAGTGAAAAAACTAGTCAGAAAGAATATTGGACCGGATGAAGCATTGAAAAAATATGCCGACCGTTTCGTGTTTGTAGATGATGAAGTGCTTTCGTTTGGAGAATTTATGATACTGCCGGTTATTCCTGCATTGTATCCATTGCCGAAAGGCAATAAATTATTGTTCAAGGACGGTGAAAAAGGATTGGAACCGGATGATTTCCTGCACGAAATCCTGTTCGTAATTCGTACATCGCAAGGACTGGCAGTATTTACAGGATGCGCTCATAAAGGTATCGTAAACATGGTTTCGGCTGTTAAAAAGCATTTTCCATCGGAAACTATCCGTTTGGTAATTGGCGGTTTTCATTTGATCAATAGAAATCCTTTTTTGAAAACCGAAACGAGGGAAGATATTGTTTTTATTGCCAAGAACCTGCGAGAATTAGCTCCTCGTGCCGATTTTTATACGGGACATTGTACGGGTGACATCGCTTTTGAACAGTTAAAACAAATAATGGGCAATCAATTGTATCCTTTTTACGTAGGAAAAGAAATTCATTTATAATTTTAAAAACAAATAAAATGCCGAATTTAAATCACAAAGGGCCTGAAGGAAATGGGCCAAAAACAGGGAGACGATTAGGTAAGTGCCGGAGCAGCGAGGCTGATCTACAGCAACAGCATGAATTGGGAGTCCGTCGCAGAATGCATCGCTCGGACGATGATACTTGCGGTAAAGGAGAAATGCGCGGTAGAAAATATAGAAATAGAAATAATAACACTCAAGAATAAAAGAATAATATGAAAATAGCTTTACCAGTTAATAATGATAGCAAGATCGACGGACATTTCGGACACTGTAAGTTTTACAACGTGTACACTATTACAGAAAACAACAAAGTGGACAGGGTGGAAAGAATTGATTCTCCGCAAGGTTGCGGCTGCAAATCGGATATTGCGTCCGTTTTGGCACAAATGGGAGTAAGCGTAATGTTAGCCGGTGGCATCGGTAACGGAGCTGTTAATGTGCTCAATAATGCCGGAATAGAAGTCATTCGCGGCTGTTCAGGCAATATAGATGAAGTAGTAGCAGAGTATCTGAATGGAAATATTTCGGATAACGGGATCAACTGTCAGCATCACGAACATCATACGCACGCACATAATTGCCATCATTAGCGTGTTCATTAATTATGTGAATTAATGAGAAAGGATGTCTGATTTTCGTCAGACATCCTTTTGTTTGTTTTATCCCAAAGAGGCTAATTTTATGCGTTCCTCATCCGGTATTCCATGGGCGTGATGCCCACTCTTTTTTTGAAGAAAGACAAAAAATACTCGTAGGAACTGAAATTGAGTTCATAGGCAATTTCTTTTATTGATACTGCCGACTCGTCCAGCAATTCTTTTGCTTTCCTTATTTTCAATTCCTGAAAATATTGTGCGGGAGCAAAGCCGGTATATTCCTTAAATGCTTTTCTGAACCAGGAATAACTGACTCCCAGATTCGTGGAAATTTCTTTAATATCAACATTTCTATGGATGTTTTCGAGCATGATTATTTTTGCTCTTTCGATGGTTTGATAAGATTCGTTTTTTTCGAAATCCTTGCTCAGCGATGTGTACAATATCAAACCTAAAATGTGGAACACAATCCCCGACAGATATTGTTGCGCGCCTTTTTTATCTTCTTTAGCCACTTTAATGGCTGTTGAAAACAGGTTTACCAATTCTTCGTTGACTCCCACGTTCAGGATATGATTCTGGTCCGAAAGAAATCCTTTTTTTACGGTATGGTCAATTACGGGACCCACAAAACCGATGTAATATTCGTTCCATCCGGTTTCGGTATCGGGACAATAGGTGTGCCATTTTCCCGGGAACAAGATGATCAGTTGCCCTTTAGTGATTTTCGTTTTTTTGGTTGTTTCCGATGTGAAAGTACCCCTGCCTTTGCTGATATACAAAAATTGATATTCCGAAAGGATTCGGCCCTTGCGAGGATCAAAATAATAACTTTTTGGATGTTCGGTTGACGGATACAGAACATGAGGCGCGACAGGCTGAAAGCCAACCGTATTTACCGTTAACCCGAACTTTTTGTCTTGTTCGTTAACAAGCAGGTATTTAAAATCTATTCCGAAATCGTTATATCTCATTCCTCGTGAATCTTTGGTACTGAGTTAAAAATCAAAGGTATAAAAAATAAAACACAATGCGAATACAAAAACAAATTTATTTTAAGTCCGCATTGTGTTTCCAAGGATGAATTATTTAAGAGAGCATGTTATTTAAAAAGATTCGGAATGATCAACGAAAAAATGAGAACGGCCATGCCTATCGCCAGATAACTCACTGCTTTTTGGCCGGCACCCTTCCATTCTTTCAGAATAATTCCCCAACCGTTACTGAAAACCACGTTTAGCGACATCAGTATGCTCCACGAGAACGCCATCATCACGCTGTTCGGCTCAAAAAAGCTTTGTCCCATGCCCAATCCGAAAAACTGGGAGTACCAAAGCAGTCCCGCTAACGCGCAGAACAACAGGTTGTTCATTAATACCGCCTTTGACGATTTTCCGATTTCTCCTCCCGTTTTATTCTTTTTGTTCATGTACAAACAATAAACCAGATTCGTGATAAATCCGCCGATGGTAACCAATAACGTTACCGGGTTTTGGGCAAACAATTCTTTTGCGCCCAGCGCCACACTGGCATCCTTGATCGGGATGCCCGCGTTAAGCCCTAAGCTGAAACAGGCGCTCATCACCCCCGACAACAAGGCTATCAATAATCCTTTTTTTAACGCGAAGTCTTTGATGGCTTTCCGGCGTTCTTCCTCCGACATGTTTTTGGAGCGCAAACTTCCGGCATAGCCCACTAACGCTATTCCAACCAGTGTTACGGCTACGGCGAGCAGCAAGATTAATCCTTTCGGTGAAAACAGATCGGTTCCCGACAAAACTGCAGGAATTAACGTTCCAAAAGCGGCGCACGTACCCAGCGCCACCGATTGTCCTAAGGCAATGCCCAAATATCGCATGCTGAGGCCGAAAGTTAATCCGCCAATTCCCCAAAGAGCGCCATATCCGATGGATTTCCAGGTGGCGGCAGCGTTTGAGCCGTACAATTGAATGAGTTCCGGCAGTGAATTAGCGAAAAAAGCGCCCAAAAGCGGAAAAACAAGCCATGCAAAAACGCCCTGCATGAGCCAGAAGTTTTCCCACGACCAATCTTTGATCTTATTTATAGGAACGTATGAGCTTGATTGCCCCATACTCCCTATCGCGATGATTAACAGGCCAATAACGGTATTCATATTCCCTTATCTTTTTGAAGTGGTGCTTTCTTCGTATGCTTCTATTTCTTTGATAAATTCTTCGCCAACGGGAATGCCTTCGCGCATACAATAATAGTTGTAAACGGCGTTCCATGGCATGGCTTTTAATTCTTCCAGGTAGGCTAATCGTTGGAATTTTTTATCTTGTTTTTCGTATGTCCTCAACTTGTCGGTCGGTTCCAAAAGAGCTTGCAACATTGCTTTCTGGGCAGCGCGTATTCCGGTAACGTAAGCGCCTAAACGGTTGATGGAAGCATCGAAATAGTCCAGTCCCATGTGCACGCGATCCGCGTAGCCGGAACGAACAATTTCCTGCGATAGCGCGAGCAGTTCGTCGCTTAAAATCACTACGTGATCGCTGTCCCAGCGTTCGGGACGGCTCACGTGCAGATTTATTTCGGGCACGAACAGCAACATCGAAGAGATTTTATCGGAGATAACTTCGGTGGGGTGAAAATGTCCTGCATCCAAGGTGAGCATCATGTTGTTTTTTACGGCATATCCCATGTAAAACTCGTGCGATCCAACCACGTAGCTTTCGCTCCCGATGCCGAAAAGTTTACATTCCACCGAATCTTTCAGGTAATCGGTGCTTATTTTTTCGGCAAGGACTTCGTCCAGCGATTGTTTCAGCAGTTCCCGGTGTTGAAAGCGCGAAACGGTTTTGTCTTTTTCGCCATCGTGAACCCAAATGTTGTGAATGCATGCATCGCCCTGCTGGCGTCCCATCTCCTCCGCTATGCGGCGGCAACGCCGCAGATGTTCTTTCCAGAAATTCCGGATTTCGGGATCGAAGCTGGAGAGGGTGTATTCACCGCTCTTTGGATGGGAGAAAAATGTGGAGTTGAAATCGAGTTTCACTCCGGTTTTTTTTGCCCAATCCATCCACGTTTGGAAATGTTTCGGTTCAATCTGGTCTCGTTCCACAAATTCGCCGCCGAAATCTCCGTAAATAGCATGCAGGCTTAACCGGTGCTTTCCCGGTATCAGCGTGAGAACTTTTTCGATATCTTTTTGTAATTCCTCAATTGTGCGGGCTTTCCCGGGATAGTTGCCGGTAGTTTGAATTCCGCCGGAGAGCTGGCCGTCGGGATTTTCGAATCCGATTACGTCATCGGCTTGCCAGCAATGGATGGAGATGGATGATTTATCCAACTTTTCGATTGCGTTATCCACATTCACGCCTAACGATGCGTATTGTTCTTTCGCGTCTTCAAACGCTTTTTTTATTACTTCTTCTTTCATGACGATATGATTATTAAATGTTTAAATTTCTTTGTAAACAGCCAGGTATCCGGGATAATGTTTTTCCCATGTTTCGGTATCCGAAGGTTGAAAGGAGTCCAGTTCAACCGAATTTCGTACGATACGGCGGATGTCGTTTTTCGTGTTCACCAATCCGGCTGCTTTGGCCTGCAGCAAAATATTTCCAATGGCTGTAGCTTCTGACGGCCCGGCAATTACCCGTTTGCCGATCGCGTTCGCGGTAAACGTGTTCAACATCTTGTTTTTGGCTCCCCCACCGATAATGTGAAGTGTATTTATTGGAAACGCAGCAAGGTTTTGCAGGTTGGCCAGCACCTGACGGTAGCGAAAAGCAAGGCTTTCGTAGATGCAGCGCGCAATTTCTCCCATGGTTTTGGGAACATACTGATTCGTTTGTTCGCAATACGATTGAATAGCCGACGTCATGGACTGTGGGCTGGCAAAACACGGCGAGTCGGGGTTGATAAAGCATTGGAAAGGCGTTGCGTGTTCGGCCGCTTCAACAATAGCATTGTAGGAGACTTCGCCTTCTTTTTCCCATTCTTTTTTGCATTGCTCAATAAGCCACATGCCGCAAATGTTTTTCAGTAAACGCACGGAACCGTCGGCGCCGCCTTCGTTTGTGAAATTCAGCTTGAAAGTTTCGTCGTTGATGACCGGTTTTTCCGATTCAACTCCCATCAACGACCAGGTACCGGAACTCAGGTAGGCGAAGTTTTCGTCTTCGGCAGGCGTGGCAAGTACCGCCGAGGCTGTATCGTGACCGGCCACGGCAATAACCGAAACATTTTCCATCCCGGTTTGCCGGCGTGCGGATTCAGATAACTCTCCGATTTCCGTTCCGGAAAAAACGATGGGTGCAAAATTATTTTCCGTCAGGTTTATGGCTTGCAATAGGGAGGTGTCGAAGCATTTATCGTAAGGATTTATCATTTGTGATGTGGACGCGATAGTATATTCCGTAACCATTTTCCCCGTCAGCAGGTACGACAACGCGTCGGGCATGAATAAAATTTTGTCAATTACCGGATACGTCGAGGTATTTTCTTCCAGTTGGGTGGCGAGTTGAAAAAGGCTGTTGAAATTCATGATCTGGATGCCGGTTTTTTTATAGACTTCCTCTTTCGGTATTTTCTTGAAAAACCGCTCCGGCGCGCCAAACGTATGCGAATCGCGGTAACTGTATGGCATGCGCAACGGTTCACCGTCTTTTCCGAAACAAACGAAATCCACTCCCCATGTATCTATTCCCATGGATGTTATGTTTATTTCATCGGTCTTGATTTGTTTTAACGATTTTAGTATCTCGTTGTACAGATGGAGTAAATCCCAATATGAACGTTCACCGATATCAATGATCGGATTAGAAAAACGATTGATTTCTTTCAATTTCAACTGTCCGTTTTCAATGGTTCCCAACATTGCTCTTCCACTGGTTGCTCCCAAATCAATAGCCAGAAAAGAGGGTAGTTTGTCTTTAGTCATGCCGCGGTTAAATAAAATTTACGATATTGTATGCCACAAAAATAGGGATTAGTTGCAAATTTTGCAATTGAAAAAATGATTTAATAACTATATTTTTTGATATTCTTTTGCATTTGAAACTTTAAATGGAGGCCTACGAAATATTGTGGAGCGATTATATCAAAAAATATAGCTTAAAAATCAATTTTTATACCGGACAAAAGCGTTAATCTGACTATATTTGCAGAATGTATGTTGATTATGATGAATTTATTACGGCATATTTCGGATAAGGACACCGTAAAACAAAAAATGAGCGTTTTTCATTGCAATATTTCTTGATGGTTTATAGAAATATACCTATCTTTGTATCAGCATAGTTCAGCATAGTTGTGTGAGATGTAAAAAACTTAAATCATTAGAATGGCAACAATAGTTATTATGCCCAAGCAGGGGCAATCGGTAGAAAGCTGTATTATCGGCGAAATCAAAAAGAAAGGCGATACCGTGAAAAAAGGAGACGTTTTGTTTTCATACGAAACGGATAAAGCCTCTTTCGAAGAAGAATCTCCCGAAGATGGCGTTATTTTGGAATGTTTTTATGCCGAAGGCGATGAAGTCCCCGTTCTGCAAAACGTGATGGTTATCGGGCAACCCGGGGAAAAAGTTCCCCTCAGTGTGCCTGAAGAGGGAAAGCCTGAACCCCAAGAATCAACAGTTATAAGCCAAGACAAGGAAGAAGTCTCTGAACCCCAACCCACAGCACATTCACCTCAAATCCCGCAACACGCCACCCGCGACGCGGAACTAAAAGTCCCCCCTGGGGGATTTAGGGGGCTCTCCCCCCGCGCAAGAAAACTTGCCGAAAAAGAAGTTGTGGATGCAACGCAGTTATCGGGTTCCGGGCCTAACGGACGAATCATTGAGAAAGATATTCAGGCAGCGCTCGAGAACCGGCCGAAAATGACGCCGCTTGCAAAAAAAATCGCCGCCGAAGAAGGTCTGCAACCACAGGGAACGGGCACAGGGCTTGCCGGAACGGCAAAGTCCTCCGATTTGCTGCCGCCGGTTAACATGACCTACGGTGTGGATTTCGAAGACAAAAAACTCACCAACATGCGGAAACTCATTGCCAAGGCAATGCACGCCTCGCTGCAAAACTCGGCACAGCTCACACACCACCTCGGCGCCGATGCGCGTCGCATCCTCGAACTTCGCAAGCAAGTGAAAGCGGCAATGGATGCCGGAGAACTGGAAACGAATATCACACTTAACGATATGGTTTGCTTTGCCGTGATAAAGGCATTGAAGAAATTCCCCAACGTAAATACCCATTTTCTGGGCGATAGCATTCGCTATTTCAACAAAATACATCTCGGTTTGGCCGTTGATACCGACCGCGGTTTAATGGTTCCTGTAGTGCGCAACGCCGATGATCTGTCAATCGAAGGGCTGGCAAATCAGTTTAAGGAAGTCGCCGCAGCTTGCAGGAAAGGGAGCGTGAACCCCGAAATCCTTTCCTCCGAAGCCGGAACATTCACCGTTTCCAATCTCGGAAACTACGGTGTGGAGATGTTTACGCCCGTTATCAATTTGCCGCAGTCGGCAATTTTGGGTGTGAACACCATTGTTCCCCGTCCCAAAGATTTGGGCGACGGCGTTTATGCCTTTGTTCCGTATATCGGGTTGAGCCTGACTTACGACCATCGTTCGCTTGACGGCGGCGAAGCAACGCGCTTCCTGAAACAAATTGCGGTAGAAATTGAGAATTTGGAGTTAAATATTGATTTATAAATCGAAAATATAATGATTGACTTACTCATTATCGGTGGCGGTCCTGCGGGCTATGTAGCCGCAGAACGCGCAGGACACAAAGGGCTTAACGTTGTCCTGTTTGAAAAAAATGCCATGGGTGGCGTTTGCTTGAACGAAGGGTGTATTCCTACCAAAACGTTGCTTTATAGTGCAAAAATGTACGAACATGCCTTGCACGGCGATAAGTACGGCGTGTTTGGCGAGAACATTCGTGTAGATTACGGCAAAATTGTTTCCCGGAAAAAGAAAATTGTGCGCAAACTGGTCTTGGGTGTGGAAGCTAAAATGAAGGCCAATAACGTAACGGTAATAAAAGGCGAAGCCTCCATAAACGGGCGCACTTCCGAAGGCATCGAAGTGACTTGCAACGGTGAGAAACACATCGGTAAAAACCTGTTGATCTGCACCGGTTCCGAAGCATCGGTTCCGCCCATTCCTGGCCTTGCCGAAGCCGGAGAGATCACTCTGACCAATCGCGAGATTCTCGAACTGAAAGAGCAACCACAATCGCTTGTAGTGATTGGTGGCGGCGTCATCGGGATGGAGTTTGCCAGTTTTTATCATAATTTAGGAACAAAAGTTACGGTTATCGAAATGCTCCCCGAAATCTTAGGCGGACTGGACGTTGAAATATCGGCCATGCTGCGTGATATTTACACGAAAAAAGGGATCGAATTCAACCTCAACGCCAAAGTTACGCAAGTGGAAGGCAATAAAGTGATCTTCGAAAAAGAAGGCGAAGCGCATACGGCGGAAGGTGAAAAAATATTGTTGAGCGTGGGCCGGCGTCCCGTTACCAAAGGTTTTGGCTTGGAAAACCTGAACGTGGAACTGTTCCGGAACGGAATTAAAGTGGACGAAAAAATGCGTACCAACATCCCGAATGTATTTGCTGCAGGCGATGTAACCGGATTTTCGCTGCTGGCGCACACCGCCAGTCGCGAAGGCGAAGTGGTGGTGAACAACCTCACCGGACGTAACGATGTGATGCGATACAATGCTATTCCCGGCGTGGTTTACACCAATCCCGAAGTATCGGGAGTGGGCGAGACCGAAGAATCGGCTAAAGCCAAAGGCATTACCTACAAAGTAGCCAAATTACCGATGACGTATGCCGGACGCTTTGTGGTAGAAAATGAAGGTGAGAACGGGCTTTGTAAGGTGTTGGTCGGCGAAAAGCATGGCGAAGTGATTGGTGTTCACATGCTTGGAAACCCGAGTAACGAAATGATTTACGGCGCCTGCATGGCAATTGAGCAGGAGATGACCGTGAAACAAATGCAGGAAGTCGTTTTCCCGCACCCAACCGTAAGTGAGATATTTAAGGAAACAATGTTCGAACTATGATTCATCTGATTAAATGATCTCGATGATAAAACCTGAATACAAACATTCGGAACTAACCGCACAAATTATAGGATGCGCCATGGAAGTTCACAAAGTATTGGGAAATGGGTTTCAGGAAGTAATTTATCAAAGAGCATTGGAAATCGAGATGCACCAACAAGGACTAAATTTCAGTCGTGAGTATGAAATGCAATCTTTTATAGAAATCAACAAATCGGAACACGAAGAGTAGATTTTTTTAGCAGAAAACGTTGTTTCGGTAGAAATAAAAGCAATCACAAAATTAGAGGACGTTCATTTAGCACAAGCAATCAATTATTTGGAAGCATGTAATTTAGAAATCGGTTTGCTGATTAATTTCGGCGAACGCAGTTTAGTTTTCAAAATATTGACAAATAAAAAATTCAAGCAAAATTTATCGTTGCAATAAAAGTAAATCAAAAAATCACATAAATCATAGTTCAGACGATTATGCCAAAAATTCAATTTCTCGACCCCGCAGAAGTTCGCCAAGCGAGTTTCATTAATTTTCAGCCCATTCCCGTCAATCAGTATCAAAAAACGGTAAAAGAAGAACGCGAAAACTTTACCGACGACGAGTTAAAAGCCATTTATCACGATATGGCGCTCATCCGCGAGTTTGAAACCATGCTCAACCTCATCAAAACCAAAGGTGAGTACAACGGCGTGGCGTACAACCACCCAGGGCCGGCGCACTTGTCGATCGGACAGGAATCGGCAGCAGTGGGAATGGCGTGG
>JAQVEB010000382.1 GCA_028698105.1 Petrimonas sp.
CATGCAAAACATGCAAAAAGGCAGAAAAGGGCGTATGGGCGGCATGATGAAGTAAAGTAACTTAACTGAGTTTCATAAAAAATGAGCTTGCTCCTGAATTTGTGCAAGCTCATTTTTATTTGTCACCCGGCGTTTTACTCGCCCATGGGAACTTCGCATAAACAGGCCACCAGGTTTCGATCGCCGTAGGCGTTGTCCACACGGGCAACATTTACCCAAAATTTATTACCAGCCACAAAAGGTAACGGATAAACGGCTTTGCTACGTGGATAAGCATGTTTCCATTCATCGGCAACAACTTCGTATTCGGGATGCGGAGCATTCACCAATACATTGTCTTCCAGCGTAAATTCACCGTTAACCACTTCCTGAATCTCGGCATAAATTTGGTTCATTGTATCTATAAAGCGATCCAGTTCCGCCAGGCTTTCGCTTTCGGTGGGTTCCACCATCAACGTCCCGTGCACGGGGAACGAGAGCGTTGGCGCATGAAAACCATAGTCCATCAATCGTTTGGCGATATCGGTTTCCGTTATACCCGATACATCTTTGATCTTGCGGCACTCCATGATCAACTCGTGCCCTACTCTTCCGTTTGCCCCTCTATACACAATACCGTAGGTATCTTTCAGTTTTTCAGCCAAATAATTCGCGTTCAGGATCGCTATTTTCGTCGCTTCGGTCAAGCCTTCGGCTCCCATCATTTTGATGTATGCGTAAGTTATTTCGAGGACGCCGGCGCTGCCGTAAGGAGCTGAAGAAACCGTGTTTTGAGCGCTTTCGAACATCACGGGATGTCCGGGAAGAAATTCCGCCAAATGAGCAGCAACACAAATGGGGCCAACGCCCGGGCCGCCACCGCCATGCGGAATAGCAAATGTTTTGTGCAGGTTCAGGTGGCACACGTCGGCCCCGATAATTCCGGGGTTGGTAAGTCCCACCTGTGCGTTCATGTTGGCGCCATCCATGTAAACCTGTCCGCCGGCCTCGTGTATCAATCGGCACATCTCTTTTATTTCCACCTCAAAAATACCGTGTGTGGAAGGATACGTGATCATGTAAGCCGCCAGTTCGTTTTTATGTTGTTCCACTTTCTTGCGGAAATCGTCCATATCCACATTACCTTTACTGTCGCTGGCTACGGTAACCGGTTGAAATCCGGCCTGTACGGCGCTCGCCGGATTGGTCCCATGCGCAGATGCAGGAATTAAAACGATGTTGCGGTGTCCCTGCCCGATGCTTTTCAGGTAGCTTGCGATGGTTATCAGTCCCGTGTATTCGCCTGCAGCGCCCGAATTGGGTTGCAGGGTAACGGCATCGAAACCGGTGATTTCGGCCAACATAGCTTTCAATTCCTCGATCATCTCCAGATAACCTTGCGTTTGATCAACAGGTGCATAAGGGTGTATGTTCTGAAATTCGGGCAGTCCCAGCGGAAGCAGTTCCGATGCGGCATTCAATTTCATGGTGCACGATCCCAGCGAGATCATGGAATGCGCCAGTGAAATATCTTTCCGCTCCAACCGTTTGATGTAACGCATCAACTCCGTTTCGGTATGATAATTATTGAACACCGGATGTTGCATAAATTCCGATGTGCGCAATTGATCGTCGCTCAACGTTATTTTCTCCGGCAAATCGTCTATCATAAACACTTTCGAGCTTCCTGCGGCCATAGCAAATACTGCCAGTAATTCGTGCACGCGATAATCGTTTGTGGTTTCATCGAAACTAATGCCGATTTCGTTGGTATCGAAATAACGCAAATTTATGTTGCGATCATCGGCCAGTTCCCAAATATCCTGTTTCGATATCTGCTCGGGGAGCTGTATTTTGAGTGTATCAAAATAACTCGTATTGAGCTGTTTATACCCTAACTCTTCTAATTCGTCGGCAACCAGCGAAGCAACGGAATGAACACGCTTCGCAATGGTTTTCAGTCCATCCGGCCCGTGGTAAACGGCATAAAAGCCGCTCATGGTCGCCAATAAAGCCTGCGCCGTGCAGATATTGGAAGTCGCCTTTTCGCGCTTGATGTGCTGTTCGCGCGTTTGCAAAGCCATGCGCAGCGCTTCTTTTCCGTAAGCATCTTTTGAAATTCCGATGATGCGGCCCGGAATGCTGCGTTTATACTCATCGCGTGTAGCGAAAAATGCAGCCGACGGCCCGCCGTAAAACATCGGTATGCCAAAGCGCTGGCTGCTGCCGAAGGCAATATCGGCGCCCCATTCTCCGGGAGGCGTTAATAAAACGAGGGAAAGCAAATCGGTTGCCACAGCAACTTTACAGTCGGCTGCGTGCGCCTTTTCCACAAAAGCCCGGTAATCTTCCACATTTCCGTTTGCGTTGGGATACTGGATAATGGCACCGAAAAATCGGTCATCGCATTCCAGCGTAGCATAATCACCAACCACAATCTCAATACCCACATGGCTCATGCGCGTGCGCAAAACGGCCAAAGAGGGCTCAAAAACGCTTTGATCTACAAAAAGCGTTTCGGCATTGTTTTTAACTTTATCGCGTGAACGCAACGCATACATCAT
>JAQVEB010000383.1 GCA_028698105.1 Petrimonas sp.
GAATCGGGGTCTTCGCCTTCGGGCAGCAACACCACTTTCACGTTCATGCCGTCCTCCAGCAGCAAATCAATACCGCGCAAGGCGGCTTTTATGCCTGCGGCATCGCCATCGTACAACACCGTGATGTTTTCCGAAAACCGGTGGATCATGCGAATTTGGCCGTGTGTGAGCGCCGTACCCGATGAGGCCACCACATTTTCGATTCCGGCCTGGTGCATGGAGATCACATCGGTGTAGCCCTCCACCAAAAAGCACCGGTCTTGTTTCATGATGGCGTTTTTGGCAAAATAAATTCCGTAGAGCTCGTTGCTCTTTGAGTAAATCTCACTTTCGGGCGAGTTCACATACTTACCCGTATTCTCCACCTTTTTCAGGATTCGGCCGCCGAAAGCCACCACTTTTCCCGAAAGCGTGTGCACGGGAAAGATCACGCGGCCGCGGAAGCGGTCAATTAGGGGAGAATTGTTTTCACCGCCGGCCGATAAGCCCGTTTTAAGCAGGTAATCGCGCCGGTAGCCGGCTTTTTGCGCTTCCTGCGAAAACGCGTCGCGCTGCTCAAGGCTGTAACCGAGTTGGAATTTATTTACGATATCGTCACGGAATCCCCGTTCACGAAAATAGCTTAAGCCTACGGCTTTCCCTTCGGGGTGTTCGTGCAGAATTTTTACGAAGTAATCGCGCGCGTACTCGTTGAGGATGAACATGCTGTCGCGATCGTTCTGCGCCTGCTTTTCCTCATCGGTAAGCTCTTTTTCAACCACCTCGATGTTGTATTTTTTCGCCAGAAATTTCAGGGCTTCGTAGTACGAAAGCTGCTCGTGCTTCATAACGAAGTGAATGGGCGTTCCGCCCTCGCCGCAGGCGAAACATTTGCAGATGTTTTTGGCCGGCGAAACGTAGAACGAGGGGGTGCGGTCGTCGTGAAACGGACACAACCCGACGTAATTCACGCCGCGCTTGCGCAGTGTAACGAAATCGGACACCACATCTACAATTTGCGCGGCATCCTGAATACGTCCTATGGTTATGTGATCAATCATTTTGAAGCACGAAAATAGTGATTTAAGTTGGGAAAATGACATGGTTTAGAAAATTAAATTGTATTTTTGTATAAATATCAAGTATACGGTTATGGATTTACGCACGCGCAAACTCAATGTTATTGAATATCTTATCGGACTGGATGACGAGGAAGTATTTTCAAAAATCGAAGCAACTATTTTTGAAAATAAAAAACAGTTAAAGAAATTTCGCCCGTTTACCCGCCAGGATTTAATTGCGAGAGCCAACCGCTCAAACGAAGATTATGAGGCCGGAAGAATAATTACGCAAGAAGACTTGGAAGTTGAATCGGAAAATTGGTGAAAATAGAAAACAGTGAAAATATTTTGGTCCGATTTTGCAAAAGAAACGCTGAAAGATATTTATTCCTATTACAAAGATGTGGCGGGAATAAAAATTGCACGCAAAATAAGAAACGAAATATATGAAGCTACAAGACAACTTACCACCTATCCTGATTCGGGGCAAATTGAAGAACTTTTACTATCGTTAAATGCAGGATACAGATACGTTGTCACAAAAAATTATAAAATTATCTATCGCGTTGACGATGATAAAATTTTGATAACGGATGTGTTTGACACCCGACAAAATCCAATCAAAATAAACAATCCCAAAAGGAATAAATAAGTTTTTAAACTTTTCAAAGGAAACAGAAACTACAAACAATATCTTAAAAAGCAACAATATGGATGATACTATTAATTGGTCGAATCTCGGATTCGGCTACATGAAAACCGATTACAACGTGCGGAGCTACTACCGCAACGGACAATGGAGCGAACCACAACTCGAAACGTCCGAAATGCTTAATCTGCACATGGCCGCAACCTGCCTGCACTACGGACAGGAAGCGTTTGAAGGGCTGAAAGCCTTCAAAGGAAAAGACGGAAAAGTGCGTATCTTTCGCATGCGCGAAAATGCGTTGCGTCTGCAGGCATCGTGCCGCGGGATTTTAATGACCGAACTGCCGGTTGAATTGTTTGAAGAAATGGTGCTGATGGCCGTGAAAAAAAATCTCCGGTTTGTGCCGCCTTACGAGAGCGGTGCGGCGCTTTATATTCGTCCGCTGCTTATCGGTACCAGTGCGCAGGTAGGCGTGAAACCTTCGCAGGAATATACGTTCCTTATTTTTGTGACGCCCGTGGGGCCGTATTTCAAAGAAGGCTTTAAGCCTACGCCCATGGTTATCATGCGCGAGTACGACCGTGCTGCGCCGCTCGGAACCGGAACCTATAAAGTGGGAGGCAATTACGCCGCCAGCCTGCAATCGGGCGAAAAAGCCCACGCCATGGGATATTCCGCTGTGCTCTACCTCGATGCCAAAGAGAAAAAATATTTGGATGAATGTGGCCCCGCCAACTTTTTCGGAATCAAGGACAACACATACATTACCCCGAAATCGGAATCCATTTTGCCGTCCATCACCAACAAAAGTCTGATGCAGTTGGCAGAAGATATGGGTATGAAAGTGGAA